>JBGSBH010000099.1:0-8090 GCA_041730635.1 Cypionkella sp. | reverse complement strand
GCCTCGATCAGCTCGGGGTCGCCGCCCGCGAGGCCGGCTCGATACGCTTCGATCCGCCCGCCCATCGCGCCCATCAGCTTGCCGACATGCTTGCCGACGACGATGTCGCCCACTCCCAGCTCGCGCAGCTGGCCATCCATGTCGTGCACGAACAGCTCGGGGAGATAGACCGCCGGCGCGGCCAGCGCCTCGTGCCCGTCCATCCGCAGCAGCACCGCGGCAAGCACCGCGCAAACCATGTCGAACCGCCCGGGCACGCTGTCGGCGACCCCGCCTTGCGCATACCACGCCGGCCGGCGCGCTTCGGCGACGAGGGCGCCCCACCGCGGGCGCAGGTCGTCGCGCGGATCGGGCTTCGGGGCGAACAGGCGCTGGAGCAGGCTCATGCGCGGCTCATGTCGGCTGCATTCAGCGGCAATTCAAGCGCGCAGGCGCAGCCCGCCGGGGCTTTAACGCGGGGCGCGATTGCAACCCGGCGTGCCGCTCTCTAAGGGCGGGGCCGAGCCCGCGGGCGAATGGAAGACGAAAGAGGAATTCTGATGAGGGCACTCCGGTTGATGGGCGCGGGCGTGGCGGCGGCGGCGGCGCTGGCCGCGGGCGGCTGCAGCTCGATCCGCGAGAACCGCGGGTTCATCGTCGACCAGACCCTGACCCAGTCGATCGCGCCCGGGGTGGACAACCGCCAGTCGGTCCAGGCGACGCTCGGCCAGCCGAGTTTCCAGAGCGAATTCGGTGCGCCGACCTGGTACTACGTTTCGAGCGTGACCGAGCGCGCGCCGTTCGGCCGCCCGCGTATCGCCGAGCACCAGGTGCTGACGGTGCGGTTCGATCCCGCGGGCAACGTCGCCGCGGTCGAGCGTACCGGGCTCGACAAGGTGGTCTATCTTTCGCCCGACAGCGACGAGACCCCGACCCTGGGCCGCGAGCGCAGCTTCTTCGAAGACCTGTTCGGCAACATCGGCGCGGTCGGCGCCCCCGGCACCGGCCAGCCCGGCGGCCCGACCGGCTGAGGGCCGTCGCGGCGCGATTTCGGTTGCACGCGGCGGGGGTTGGGCATCAGATGCGCCGGGTGGGCGGGGGAAGCGCACCGATGGCAACCGGATTACTCGAACAGGCGATCGGACGGCGCCGGGCGCTCGGCGGGTTCCTGTCGGCTTTTGCCGTGGTGGCGCTGGTGCGGGAAGCGCGCGCCGGCGCGGCACCTGCCGGCGGCGCGGCGCAACGCTGGGTCGACGGCCAGCGGGATATCGCCGAAGGACTCGCCGCGGGGCGGATCACCCCGCTCGGCTGGGCGCAGGAAGTCGAGCGGCTCGCGGCGGAGGTCGATCCCGGCGAGCTGATGGCGCTGGTCGAGCGATCGCAGATCACCGCCGCCGGGCCGGCGAGCCATAACGATCCTGCCAAGCGCCATGTGCGTTTCCTCGATCCCGCCGGGCAGCCGCGCCGGCTGGGCTATGGCGCCGCGCTGTTCGATTTCGCGCCGGGCAACGTCATCACCCCGCACGGGCATCGCAACATGGTCTCCGCGCACCTCGTCGTGAAGGGCCGCTTCCGGGTCCGCAATTTCGACCGTCTCGCCGACGAAGCGGGCGCCATGCGCATCCGGCCCACCCGCGACTATGCGGCGGGCATCGGCCAAGTCTCGACGATGTGCGAGGCGCGCGACAACATCCACTGGTTCGTGCCCCTGGCGGGGCCCGCGACCACCTTCGACGTGGTGATTTCCGGGATCGACCCCGCGGCCCCCGATTTCACCATCGAAGCGATCGATCCCGTGAACGCCCGCCCGCTCGGCGGCGGTAGCGTGCTTGCCCCCAAGATCGGCTTCGCCGACGCATCGGCCCGCTACACCGCGGATATCTGAGCCGAGCCGCTGCGGGACGGAGGATTGACGGGCTTCGGGCCGCCACCATATCGCGCACCATGGACGAGAGATATTCCGCGCACGGCCTGACCCCGTGGCACGGCACCACCATCATCGGCGTCAAGCGCGACGGCAGGACGGTGATCGCCGGCGACGGACAGGTGTCGATGGGCAACACGGTGATGAAGCCCAACGCAAGGAAGGTGCGCCGGATCGGCAAGGATGGCGCGGTGGTGGCGGGTTTCGCCGGGGCCACCGCCGATGCCTTCACGCTGTTCGAGCGGCTGGAGAAGAAGCTCGAGGCGCACTCGGGGCAGCTGATGCGCGCCGCGGTCGAGCTCGCCAAGGACTGGCGGACCGATAAGTACTTGCGCAATCTCGAGGCGCTGATGATCGTCGCCGACAGCGAAGTGCTGCTGGTGTTGACCGGCAACGGCGACGTGCTCGAGCCCGAAGGCGGGATCGCTGCGATCGGCTCGGGCGGGAATTACGCGCTCGCCGCCGCGCGCGCGCTGGCCGATTACGAGGACGACGCCGAGAAGATCGCCCGCCGCGCGATGCAGGTGGCGGCCGAGGTGTGCGTGTTCACCAACGACCGTGTGACGGTCGAGGTGGTCTAATCCCTGGCCGTTCGGTTCGAGCGAAGTCGAGAACCGGGCGCGCTGTGTCTCGACTTAGTTCGATACGAACGGAACTGATACGAAAGTCATGATCGACAACCTGACCCCCAAGGCCATCGTCGCCGCATTGGACGAGCACATCGTCGGCCAGCAGGATGCCAAGCGCGCGGTCGCGGTGGCGCTGCGCAACCGCTGGCGGCGCCAGCGCCTGTCGCCCGAGCTCCGCGACGAGGTGACGCCCAAGATCATCCTGATGATCGGCCCCACCGGGTGCGGCAAGACCGAGATCAGCCGCCGGCTCGCCCGGCTCGCCGAGGCGCCGTTCGTCAAGGTCGAGGCGACCAAGTTCACCGAGGTCGGCTACGTCGGCCGCGATGTCGAGCAGATCGCCCGCGACCTCGTCGAAGAGGCGATCCGGCTGGAAAAGGACCGTCGGCGCGAGGCGGTGCGCGAGGCGGCGTCGAAGGCGGCGATGGACCGTCTGCTGAAGGCGCTGGTGGGCGAGAACGCCAGCGAGGCGACCCGCGAGAGCTTTCGCGAGCGGATCACGCAGAACGCGATGAACGACGTCGAGGTCGAGATCGAGGTCGAGGAGGCGCCGGCAATGCCGTTCGACCTCGGCGGGATGGGCGGCAATGTCGGGATGATCAACCTCTCTGACATGATGCAGAAAGCGCTGGGCAAGACACCCCTGAAGCGCCGCAAGCTCAAGGTGCCCGACGCGTGGGACAAGCTGGTCGACGAGGAAGCCGAGAAGCGGATGGACCAGCACGACGTCGCCCGCGTCGCGCTGGCCAATGCGGAGACCAACGGCATCGTGTTCCTCGACGAGATCGACAAGATCGCGGTCAGCGACGTGCGCGGCGGCTCGGTCAGCCGCGAGGGCGTACAGCGCGACCTGCTGCCGCTGATCGAGGGCACCACCGTCTCCACCAAGTACGGGCCGATGAAGACCGACCACGTGCTGTTCATCGCCAGCGGCGCGTTCCACGTCGCCAAGCCGAGCGACATGCTGCCCGAGCTGCAGGGGCGGCTGCCGATCCGGGTCGAGCTGTCCGCGCTGACCGAGGCGGACTTCGTGCGCATCTTGAGCGAAACGCGCGCCAACCTCGTTGCGCAATACACCGCGCTGCTGGGCACCGAGGAGGTGACGCTCGAATTGGGCGAGGATGCAATCGCCGAGATCGCGCGCATCGCCGCGCAGGTGAACCAGAGCGTCGAGAACATCGGCGCCCGGCGGCTGCAGACGGTGATGGAGAAGCTGCTCGAGGAACTGAGCTTCGAGGCGGAGGACCGCCAGGGCGAGACGGTGACGATCGACGCCGCCTACGTCCGCGCGCGGCTCGAGAACCTCGCCGGCGACGCGGACCTGAGCAAGTATATCCTCTAGGGCTTGTCACCCTCCAGCAGGTGCTCCTGCCAGAAGGTGATCTGCGCGAGGAAGGCGTAGTCCTGGTTGGCTTTCTTGGCGAAGCCGTGCCCCTCATCGGCGGCGACGAGGTGCCACGCCTCGCCGCCGTTCGCGCGGATCGCGGCGACCATCTGGTCGGCTTCGGACTTGGGCACGCGCGGATCGTTGGCGCCGGTGATCACGAACATCGGCTTTTCGATCTCGTTGGCGCGGGTCAGCGGCGAGATCGCGGTGAGCTTGGCGCGCTGCTTGGGATCGCGCTCGTCGCCGTATTCGACCCGCCGCAGGTCGCGGCGGTAGGGGTTGGTGTTTTCGAGGAAGCTGACGAAATTGCTGATCGCCACCGTGCACTGGGTGGCGCGCAGCTTGTCCTTCAACTGCACTGCCGCGGCATAGCACATGTACCCGCCATACGAGCCGCCGGTGAGCCCGATGCGGCCGGGGTCCACTTCCGGCCGGGCACGCACCGCGTCGAGCAATGCGGCCATGTCCCGGACCGAATCCTCGCGGCGGAACGGACCGTTGTCGAGGCTGACGAAGCGCTTGCCGTAGCCGGTGGAGCCACGCACGTTGGGGTAGAACAGCCCGATCCCGAGCTCGTTGAGGTAGTAGTTCGCCCGCCCCCGGAAGCCCGCGGTGGACTGGCCTTCGGGCCCGCCGTGGACGTCGAAGATCAGCGGCCGCTTGCCCGGGAATTTCGCGGGGTCGGGGCGATAGAAGAGGCCCGACACCTCGAGCCCGTCGAAGCTCTTGGTGGTGACGATCTCCGGCGCGACGTTGATCGACGGGTCGAGCCCGCCGGTCTCGCTCCGGGTCCAGCGGGTCAGCTGCAGCGTCGCCGGATCGAGCGACCACACGTCGCTCGGGCTCTGCGCCGAGCTCAATGAGAAGCCGATCTCGCCCCACGGCGCGATCTCGAGCCCGCCGATGACCCCGGCGGGCAGCGCGTCGACCGGCCGAACCGTGCCGGTGGCCACGTCCATGACCCGCATCCGGTGCGCGCCGGCCTCGTTGACGATGTAGGCGATCGTCCGCCCGTCGTCGCTAAGGTCGAACGCGTCGACATCCCACTTCTCTCGAGAGACCGGGGTGAAGCGGCCGCTCGCCGGATCGAGCTTGCCCAGCCGGGCGAAGTCCGAGCCTTCGTCGCTGATGGCCCACAGCGTGCCGTCGGGCGCGACCTCGAGGCCGCTGTAGGCGATCTCGGCCGCGATCCTGCCGATCGGCGTCATCCGCCCGCTGGCGAGGTCGAGCGTGTAGGGGTCCGAATTCTGCACCGACTGGTAGTTGAGGACGTAGGCGGTGCGATTGTCGCGCGAGAACCCGGCGATCTGCCAGCCGCCCCCCTTTACCTCGGCGACCATCCGCGAGCTCGCCGGATCGCGCGGGTTCATCACGTAAAGATCGGTATCGGCACCGTTGCGGCGCGAAGAGGAAAACCCGGCCAGCGCGCCGTCGTGGCTCCATGCGCCCATGTTGTTGCGGCTCTTGCCGTCGGTCAGCAGGCTCAGCCGGCCTTCGGCGAGCGTGTAGAGCTGGTAGTACTCGTCACCGCCGCGGTCCTTGGAAACGAGCAGCACGTCGCCTTGCTGCGGGGCATAGCTGCCGCCGACCGGCTCGGCCTCGAAGCTGATCTGCGTGCGCGCGCCGAGCGGCATCTCCACCCGGTGGAGCTGCGGCACGTTGGCAAAGCGGGTGGCGATCAGCACCGCGCGGGTCTTCGGGTCCCACCCGGCGAACCCGGCCGCGCGCGCTTCCATGTAGGGTCGGGCGCGCTCGGCGAGGGTGGCAGGCAGCGCCGGCATCCCGTCGGCGGTCAGCGCCGCGGGCAGGGGCACGCTGGGTTCGGCGGGCTTGTCCTGCGCGATCGCGGGAACGGCGGCGGCGGTGAGCAGAAGCCCGAGCAGGCGGACCGGTTTCATGGCAATCCTCATCGGTTTGCCGCCTCGCGCGGGCGGCTATGACCGGGATTCGCTAACCGCCCGCCCGCGCGCTGGCAATCGCTACTCCGCGGCCTCGCCCAGTTCGTCGCGCTCGGCCTGCTGGCGGGCCCACATCTCGGCATAGAGCCCGCGGCGGCGCAGCAGCTGGCGGTGGCTGCCGCTTTCGGCGAGCCGCCCCTGGTCGATCACCAGGATGCGGTCCGCATCGGCGACGGTCGACAGCCGGTGGGCGATCGACAGGCTGGTGCGATGCGCCGAGACCTTGTGCAGCGTGGCGAGGATTTCCTCCTCGGTGCGCGAATCGAGCGCGCTGGTCGCCTCGTCGAGCAGCAGGATCGGCGGGTCCTTCACCAGCGTGCGGGCGATCGCCACCCGCTGCTTCTCGCCGCCCGACAGCTTGAGCCCGCGCTCGCCGACTTCGGTGTCGAACCCGTGCGGCAAAGCTTCGATGAACGGCAGGATCGCCGCGCCCTGCGCCGCGCGCACGATCTCGTCGTGAGTCGCGCCGTCGCGGCCGTAGGCGATGTTGTAGCCGATCGTGTCGTTGAACAGCACGCTGTCCTGCGGGACGATGCCGATCGCCGCGCGCAAGCTCGCCTGCGTCACCTGCGCGATATCCTGTCCGTCGATCAGGATGCGCCCGCTCCAAGGGTCGTAGAAGCGGAACAGCAGGCGGGCGATCGTGCTCTTTCCCGCGCCCGAGGGGCCGACGATCGCGTAGTGGCCGCCGGCGGGCACCTCGAACGACAAGCCGTGGAGAATCGTCCGCTCGGGCTCGTAGCCGAACACCACGTTGTCGAACGCCACCGTCGGCCTTCGGACGACGAGCGCCGGCGCGCCGGGGGCGTCGGCGACCTCGATCTCGGTATCGATCAGCTTGAACATTGCCGCCATGTCGATCAGCCCCTGGCGAATGGTGCGATAGACCATTCCCAGCATGTCCAGCGGGCGGAACAGCTGGGTGAGGTAGGTCTGCACCGCGACGAGGTCGCCGACCGACAGCCGGCCTTTGCTCCACATCCACACGGTGAAGCCCAGCGCGAACAGCATCAGCGCGTTCATGATCACCGCCTGGGTGATGTTGAGCAGGCCGAGCGAGTTCTCCGACTTGATCGCCGCCTCGGCATAGGCGCCGGCCGCGCGGCCGTAACGCGCGCGCTCGCGGGCCTCGGCACCGAAGAACTTCACCGTCTCGTAATTGAGCAGCGAATCGACCGCCCGGGCGAGCGCGGTCCCATCGAGGTCGTTCATCCGCCGCCGCAGCTCGGTGCGCCATTCGGTGATCCAGCGCGTGGCGGCGATGTAGATGGCGACGGTGATCGCGGTGGCGACGACGAGCTCGACGCCGAACAGCGTGTAGAAAATCAGCGCGACCGCGATCAGCTCGATCACCGTCGGGGCGATATTGAACAGCAGGAAATAGAGCATTGAATCGATGCTCTTGGTCCCGCGCTCGATCGTCTTGGTGACCTCGCCGGTGCGGCGCCCGAGATGGAACCGCAAGCTGAGCTGGTGGAGGCGGGCGAAGGTGTCCTCGGCGAGGTTCTGCGTCGCCTCCTGCCCGACGCGCTCGAACACGATGTTGCGCACGTTGTCGAACGCGGTACCGAGGAACCGCCCGGCGACGAACGCGATGACGAACGCGAGCGCCGCCCACAACAGCGGATCGCCCGCCGCCGCCATCGTATCGACCACCGCTTTCATCGCCAGCGGGGTGGCGAGCGCGATCGCCTTGGCGAGGAGGACCAGCCCCATCGCGCCGATGATCCGCAAGCGCAGATCGCGCCGGCCGGCCGGCCAGAGATACGGGACGAAGCGCCGCAGGGTCGCCCAGCCGTCGTAGTCGGGGGGCAGCGGAGCGTCTTCGTCGGGCGGCATCGGCGCGGATGTGGGCCGCGCCGGGGCTCAAGGCAATGGCGCCGCGCTCACAGCCGGCGGTCGTACCACGCGTCGAGCGGCGAGGCGCGGCGCGAGCCGAGCGGGAGATCGAACAGCACCGTGCGCTGCGCGAAGTCGATCGCGACCCGGTCGAAGGTGCGCAAGTCCTCGATCCCCAGCATCATCGCCGGCTTGTCGGCGAGGCCGAGCGCGGCGAACGCGGGCGCGTCGTTGTAGATCATCGACAGGCCCTCGAGCTGCAGCCGGCCGCTGCTGGTGCGCCCGCCGATCTGCAGCGTGCGGCCCGCGTCGAGCCGCCCGCTGACGGTCGCCCCGGTGACGTCGGTCGAGGTGACCGGGCTGCCCTTGCGGGT
>JBGSBH010000098.1:0-8250 GCA_041730635.1 Cypionkella sp. | reverse complement strand
CCGGCGGGCCCGACCACCGCCACCCGGATGGACAAGTTCACCGATATGATGCTCGACCTCGGCCTCCTGGCGATGATCGGCAAGGCCGAGCGCGGGCAGGGCGCAGTGGCCGAGATCGCGCGGCACAAGGTCGCTTACCTGATGGCGGTCGGCGGCGCCGCCTACCTCGTCGCGCGCGCGATCCGCGAGGCGAAAGTGGTCGCCTTCGAGGATCTCGGGATGGAGGCGATCTACGAGTTCCGCGTCGAGGACATGCCGGTCACCGTGGCGGTCGACGCCAGCGGAGCCAACGTCCACACCCTCGCGCCGGCCGAGTGGCGGGCCCGGATAGCGCGCGAACGGCTCCTGCCGACGCCCTAGCGCGGTCGATGAAGCGCTGACCCGCTCCGACGCGGGGACTGGCGCTGGCCGGGCGCATCCGGCACTAGGCGCTGCGAATGAGCGTTGCCGAATACCAGGAAGATCGGGGGGTGGCCTTGCGCACCGTGCTCGCGTCGATCGCGGGGCTGTGGGCGTGCTACTTCGTGCTCGTCACCATCCGCGCGGCGATCGGCCTCGAGCTGCAGGGCGAACTGCTGTGGCGGCGCGCGCTGGTGTGCTTCGCCGGCATGGCGATCACTTTCCTCATGTGGCTCCTGTTGCGGCTGTTCGACCGCAAGCGGCTCGGCCTGCAGATCGGCGCCGCGCTGCTGCTAGCGGTTCCCGCTTCGCTCGCCATCGCGCAGACCAATCTGATGGTCTTTGCCGATATCCAGGAGCAGGTCGAACGCAAGATCGCCGAACAGCGCGGCTTCTCGATCCGGCGGGACGTTGCCGGCAACATAGTGATCGAAGCTCCGTCGGTGCCCGGCCCCGATGCCGATGGCCCGCTGGGGCCGGACAGCGCCGCCGGCACCAATCGCGTCGTGCTACCCTCCGACGAGCTCGGGCGCGCCCGCTGGGTGCCGCTGATCGAGCTCGCTATCGGGCGCTATTTCCTGCTGCTGTCGTGGGCCGCGCTCTACCTTGCGCTCGGCGCGATCGGGCGGGCGCGCGAGGCCGAGCGGCGCGAGAACCGGTTCCGCAGCGCGGCGCGCGCCGCCGAGCTGCGCAGCTTGCGCTACCAGGTCAATCCGCACTTCCTGTTTAACGCGCTCAACTCGCTCTCGGCGCTGGTGATGACCGGCAAGGGCGAGCGCGCCGAGGAGATGATCCAGGGCCTGTCCAGCTTCTATCGCCACAGCCTCGCCGAAAATCCCACCGGCGACGTCGCGCTGGCCGACGAGATCGCGCTGCAGCGCGATTACCTGGCGATCGAGGAAGTCCGCTTTCCCGATCGGCTGCGGGTCCGGATCGACCTGCCCGCCGCGCTCGCCGACGTGCGCGTGCCCGGCATGATCCTTCAGCCGCTAGTCGAGAACTCGGTCAAGTACGCGGTCGCGCCGACCAGCCGGCCGGTGACCATCACCATCGCCGCGCGCGAGGAATACGAGCGGCTGGTGCTGACCGTCGCCGACGACGGGCCCGGGGTGTGCGATGGATCGGCGCATGGCTTCGGCATCGGCCTCGCCAATGTCTGCGACCGGCTGCAGGCGCGCTTCGGGCTCGATGCCGCGCTGACCTCGGGCCCGGTCGAGGGCGGCTACCGCAACGAGCTGCGGCTGCCGTTGGTGCGCGATGAGTGAGGCGCTGCCGCCCGAGGGCGAGGGCGCGCCGCTGCGCGCGCTGATCGTCGATGACGAGCCGCTGGCGATCGAGCGGATGCAGATCATCTGCGCCCGCATCCCCGAGCTGCGGGTGGTCGGCACGGCGAGCGACGGGGCGGCCGCGCTGCGGTTGATCGACGCGCTCGGCCCCGACCTGGTGCTGCTCGACATGACGATGCCCGAACTCGACGGGCTGTCGGTCGCGCGCGCGCTGGCCAAGAAACCGCAGCGCCCGGCGGTGATCTTCGTCACCGCGCACGAGCATTTCGCGGTCGAGGCGTTCGACCTCGAGGCGGTCGACTACGTGCTCAAGCCGGTCAGCCCCGAGCGGCTGGCGCGGGCGATCGAACGCGCCGGCGCCCGCCGCGAAGCGCAGCCCGCCCGGTCAGACGGCGAGTGGCTCAGCGAGCTGTGGGTCCCGCACCGCTCGGAGCTGCTGCGGATCGAGGTTGCCCAAGTCAGCCGGATCGACGCCGAGCGCGACTACGTGCGCCTGCATGTCGGTGACCGCTCGTACCTGCTGCTGCAGACCATCGCCGGGCTCGAGGAGCGGCTCGACCCGGCCAAGTTCATCCGCATCCACCGCTCGACCATCCTGCGGCGCGACTGCATTCGCGGGCTGCGCCACGACGGGTTGGGGGTATGGTCGATCGAGCTCGGCGACGGCGAGACGCTGCGCATCGGGCGAACCTACATGGCCAAGGTCAAGGCCATGGCGGGGCGTTGACCGGACCTTGCGGGCCAGGGCAAAAAGATGGGCCCGGGCAGGGGGACTGAGCCTGCCCGGGCCCTGATGCCGCGCGAAAGCAGCACCATGGCACCGCCGGGCTACCTGAGGGCAGCCCGGCGGGTGTTTCAGCCGCCCTTCTGGACGGCGTTGTCGATCAGCGAGGCCATCTGCTCGCGCGCCGCGGCGCGGGCCTGCTTGTAGCACTGGCTGGTGCCGCTTCCGGTCACCCGCGAACCGGTCGGCTGAACGTCCATCTTGCAGTAGCGGCGCGCTTCGGCATCGATCCGCCGGTCGAGCTGCTTCTGGCCCTTGGCGGTGCTGAGATCGAGGTCGTCGTGCCGGACGACGAAATCGTTGGCCACGGCGGGCGCGGCGATCATGCTGAGGGCGGCGAGCGCGATGAAGGGGGTACGCATTCGAAATCTCCCGTTCTGGCGGCGGTGTCGCTCCGGGGCTGGACCGTCCGCCTGAGCCTCTGATTAGAGCCCCGGCAGCGGGGCGTCGCGCGGCGCTCGACCGCCGCTCGCCCGGCGTCGACAACCGTCATCGGCGGCGGACAATCGGCGCACGCCGGCGGATGAACCGCCGTTGGAATCCGACGAGCGCCACCCACATCGCGTATCATGGCCCTGGTCGCGATCTTCCTGCTCGGCGTGGCGAACTTCGCGCTGCACGGCGCGGTGCTCGGCAGCGGCCACCCCTTGCTGGGGGCGAGCGCGTGGTTCGTGCACCTGCTCGGCGGGCGGGTGAGCCTGCTCAGCGAATTCGCGCTGCTGCTCGCGGCGCTGTTGCTCGCGGCGACCGGGTGGAGCTGGGTCGGCTGGGCCTATCTCGCCTATACCGGGCTCAACGCGCTCGGCGCCTGGCTCATCCTCACCCGCCGGGTCTGACCGCGGGAACCGCGGCCCGCGCCCCACGCTTATCGGCCATGGACGGACCCAAGCCCACCTGGCTGATCTACAACGGCGCGAGCGGCAGCCACGACGAGGAAGGGCTGCGCGCGCTGGTCGCCGCGCTCGGCGCTGCCGGGCACGCGCCCGACCGGATCATCGACTGCAAGGAAGGCACGCCCGACGCGCGCGCGGCGGGCGCCGGCGGCGCCGGGCTGATCGCGATCCACGGCGGGGACGGCACGCTCAGCCGGACGATCGCCGGGCTCGAAGGGTTCGCGGGCGCGGTGCTGCCGCTGCCGGGCGGGACATACAACCTGCTCGCGCGCGACTTGTTCGGCGAGCGGGCGCCGCTCGAGATCGTCGAGCTGCTCGGCGCCGGCCGCCTCGCGCCGCTCCGCCGCGCGTGCATCCGCGGTTCCGGCGTCCTCGCGATCGCCGAGCTCCTCGCCGGGCCGGGGGCCAAATGGGCGGACGTGCGCGAGGAACTGCGCGAGGCGAACATCGGCGAGGTCATCGCCAAGGGCTGGGACGCGGCGGCGACCAGCGCGGTCGGCCCGATGGTCGCGCTGGACTCCCCCGCGCGCGGGCGGGACGAAGGCTACGCCGGCGTCCGGCTGGTTCCACGGGACGGCGGAATGACGATCGACGGCTACGCCGCCGAAGGGCTCGGCGACTATCTCCAGCAGGGCCTCGCGATCCTCAAGCGCGATTTCCGCGAAGGCCCGCACGATGAACTCGGCACGGCGGCCGAGGTGGCGGTGCGCTCGCTCGAAGGCGACGCGATCCCGCTGATGGTGGACGGCGAACGCAGCGAGGGCCCGGCAGCGCTGGCCTTTTCGCTCGACACGCTCGGCGTCGATCTGCTTGGGCCGGCCGATGGTCGATAGCACGCTGCTGTTCCATCTGTCGGACATCCACTTCGGGCTCGAGCACAACCGCGCGCTCGATTGGGTCGCCGCCGAGGTCGCCGCGCGCAAGCCGGCGGCGGTGCTGATCACCGGCGACCTGACGATGCGCGCGCGCAGCCGCGAGTTCGCCGCCGCGCGCGACTGGATCCTGTCGCTCACCGCGCCGGTCACGGTCGAAGTGGGCAACCACGACCTGCCCTATTTCAACCTCTACGAGCGCTTCTTCGATCCGTACGCCAAGTTCCGCGGGATGGAATCGGTGGTCGAGAAAGAGCTCGACCTGCCCGGCCTCGCGGTGGTGCCGCTGAAGACCGCGGTGCGGATGCAGCCGCGGCTCAACTGGTCGAAAGGCTGGGTCAGCCGCCGCGCGCTCGCCAAGTGCCTCGCCGCGCTCGACGCGCTGCCGCCGGGCAAGCGGGCGATCGTCACCGTCCATCACCCGCTGGTCGAGGTCGGCACGCGCGGCACCGCGCTCACGCATGGCGGCACCCGCGCGCTCGCCGAGCTCGCCAAGCGCAACGTGCTCGCGGTGCTCTCGGGCCACGTGCACGATCCGTTCGACCTCACGCGCGAGACCGCGCACGGGCCGGTGCGGATGATCGGCGCGGGCACGCTGTCGCAGCGGGTGCGCTCGACCCCGCAGAGCTTCAACGAGCTGCGCTTCGAGAACGGCACGCTGAGCGTCGAGGCGCGCAACCTGCAGTCGGTCCCGACCGAGGACATGAAGATCCCCGACGTGCCCGAGAACGCGCTGCCCCCGCGCGGGCCGGGCGAACCGGTGGCGAAAGTGGGCGCGGTGCCGCGGGTCGATCCGCCGGTCCACTAACGAAACGGGCGGCACCTTCCGGTACCGCCCGCCCATTCCGCCGTCGCGGAAAAATCGGTTCGCCTAGCGCTTCGAGAACTGGAAGCTGCGGCGGGCCTTGGCGCGGCCGTACTTCTTGCGCTCGACCACGCGCGGGTCGCGGGTGAGGAAACCGGCGGCCTTGACCGTGCTGCGCAGCGCCGGCTCGTACTTCGACAGCGCCTGGGCGATGCCGTGCTTCACCGCGCCGGCCTGGCCCGACAGGCCGCCGCCCTTGACGGTGGCGACGACGTCGTACTGGCCCTCGCGCTCGGTGATCCCGAACGGCTGGTTGATGACGAGGCGCAGCGTCGGCCGCGCGAAGTAGACTTCCTGCTCGCGGCCGTTGACGACGATCTTGCCGCTGCCGGGCTTGAGCCACACGCGCGCGACCGCGTCCTTGCGGCGGCCGGTGGCATAGGCGCGGCCCTGCTTGTCGAGCTCCTGCTCGCGCAGCGGGGCGTTGCTAGTGGCGACGGGCGCGGCGGCATCGGCGGTTTCGCCGGCGGGCGCGCCGCCGGTGATGTTCTGCAGGTCGGCGAGATCCGACACGGTGTTCTGTTCGGCCATTACGCGGTGACCTTGTTCTTGCGGTTCATCGAAGCGACGTCGAGCGGCGCGGGCTGGGTGCCGGCGTGCGGATGCTCGGGCCCGGCGTAGAGGTGCAGCGCCTTCATCTGCTGCCGGCCGAGCGGGCCGCGCGGGACCATCCGCTCGACCGCCTTTTCCAGCACGCGCTCGGGGAAGCGGCCGCCGAGCACCTTGTCGGCGGTGATTTCCTTGATCCCGCCGATATAGCCGGTGTGCTTGTAGTACTTCTTGTCCGACAGCTTGTTGCCGGTGAAGCGCACTTTGTCGGCGTTGATGACGACGACATGGTCGCCGCAATCGACGTGCGGGGTGTAGCTCGGCTTGTGCTTGCCGCGCAGGATGTTGGCGACGATCGAGGCGAGGCGCCCGACGACGAGCCCTTCGGCGTCGATCAGATGCCACTTCTTCTCGACCTCGGCCGGTTTGATCGACCGGGTGGTCTTGCTGAGCGCCTTCATGGCTGGTCCTTGGAAAAGATGACTGCGGCTGCCGGCAGCGGCCGGAGCGGAGGGGGCCTTTGGCCGGGCAGAGCCGATAAGTCAAGCAAACCGGCCGGTTTGCGAGGAGGTAAAATAATACCAGCATGCCTGGCGCCGGTTTCCACGCGTGGCGCGGCGGTTGCCATCAGGGTGACAAAAGCGACACCCTGTCACCCGAAATAAAACCCTGATAATCCTCCAAATTCAAGCGCTTACGGGCGAAGGCGACAGGTGACACGTTTCTTGGCCGGCCGATCGCTCCCGGCACCCGGCACCCGAGGTCAGCTTACGATGGCACCATCTCCACCGTGTAGGAAAGCGAAATCGTGTTCGCCCGGGATGCCTCAGCGCAGCAGCGCGGCGAGCCACGCGGCGGTGGCCGGGGCGGCGGCATCGCAGCGCCAGCCGAGCACCGCGGGCGTGTCGTAGGGATGCAGGGCGGCGATCCGCGCGACCGCCGCGTCGAGCCGCGCGGCGTCGGTCTTGAACAATACCGGCACCTCTTGCGCGTCGCTGCGCTCGCCGTTCCACTCGTAGAGCGAGCGTATCGGGGCGAGGATGTTGGCGCAGGCGATCAGCCTCTCGTCGAGCAAGCGCCCGGCGACCGTTTCCGCGCTGTCCGCATCGGGGAACGGGCACCAGACGAGCGCGCTCACGCCGCGTCCCTCCCGCGCCGGCCGACGATGTGCAGCCCCCAAGCGGTCGCGGCAACCACCAGCGCGCCGACCAGCTGGTGCAGCACCGCCACCCACAGCGCCATCCCGCTGAGCACGGTGGCGATGCCGAGGACGATTTGCGTGCCGAACGCCGAATGGATCGCCACCGAGGCCCGCCGCTCGACATGGCGGACCCGCCGCGCGAGCACGATCAGCACCGCGACCACCGCCCAGGCCCACCAGCGATGGAGGAAATGGACCAGGAACGGGTCGTGCGCCGCCGCCCACAGCACCCCGCGCGCGGCGTCGTACTCGGGCACCAGCCGCCCCTGCATCAGCGGCCAGGTGTCCGACGCCCAGCCGGCGTCGAGCCCGGCGACCCACGCGCCGAGCAGCAGCTGCACGAACAGCACCGCGGCCACCCCCCGGGCGAACCCGGTCAGCCGCGCCGGCCGGGCGCCGGGATCGCGCGCGAGCGCCTTGAGGGCGAGCGCGGTCCACACCAGCCCGCCGAGCGTCAGCAGCGCGGTGAGCAGATGGATCGACAGCCAGAAGTGGCTGACGTCGGTCGCGGTCTCGTTGATCCCCGAGCGGACCATGAACCAGCCGAACGCCCCCTGCAGCCCGCCCAGCGCGAGCAGCGCGACGAGCCGCGGCTTGTAGCCCGCCGGGATCGCCCGCTTCAGCCAGAACCACGCCAGCGGAATGGCGAAGGCGAGCCCGATCACCCGCCCGAGCAGCCGGTGAAACCATTCCCAGAAATAGATGAACTTGTAGTCGGCCAGCGTCATTCCGGCGGGCCCGGTGACGTTGCGGTATTCGCCGATCTCGCGGTACTTGGCGAACTCGGCCTGCCACTGCGCCTCGCTGAGCGGCGGAATCGCGCCGGTCACCGGCTTCCACTCGGTGATCGACAGGCCCGATTCGGTCAGCCGGGTGATCCCGCCGACGACCACCATCAGCGTCACCAGCGCGGCGACCGCGAGGAGCCAGCGGGCGAGGGCGCGTATGCGTCGTTGACCCTGCGGGTCAGCTTCGCTTCCGACAGGCTCAGGACCAGCGGCGGTGGTTTTGGAACCAGTCTGTTCGGTCATCGAACTAGTGTTCCCTGGCCTCGTCCGGTTCCATCGACCGCGCCCATGCGTCGCGCGGGCGCGAATCGCAAGCGGGCGCGCGACAACTGCTTGCGTAACGATACAGTGTTACATACATGCCCGACGCGATGCCCGGTGCCCTGTTCTCGTCGATTCGCGGCAGTCTCGACCGCGCGGGCATCACGCTGTCGGCGCTGTGCGCGGCGCACTGCCTGGCGACGCTGGTGCTGGTCTCCGCGCTCGGCCTCGGCGGCGAGCTGCTGGCCGATCCGATCATCCACGAAGTCGGCCTGGCCCTGGCGATGGTCGTCGCCGCGGTGGCGATCGGCATCGGCGCGCTGCGCCACCGCCGCGGGGGGGGGGGGGGGGG
>JBGSBH010000097.1:0-8281 GCA_041730635.1 Cypionkella sp. | reverse complement strand
CCCCCCCCCCGGCCCGGGGGATGCTTGCGCTACAGCGGGGGTTCAGCCGATGCCATGCATCGCGGTCGGCATGACCCGTCGCCTTACCCCGTCATGTGCGCTGGCGCTGCTGATGGCCGTGCCTGCCGCCGCGCATGACGGAGTGCCGCACGACCAGGGCCTCGCGCCCGAGACCATGCGGCAGCTTCACGCGGTGGCGGAAGCGATCGAGCCGTATCGCGATTTCGCCGCCGCCGAGCGCGCCGGGTGGAAGAAGTTCGGCGGAGACGAGCCGTTGATGGGGGAGCACTGGTATCACCCCACGGGGCCGGATTACGCGGGCGCCGATACGCGGCTCGATTTCGCCCGGCCGTCCAACCTCATGTACACCGCGATCGGCGGCAAGCGGGTGCTCACCGCGGTCACCTTCAATGTCCGCCTGGCCGACGGCGAGGTAATGCCCGAAGGCTTCGCTGGCTCCGCCGATCGCTGGCACGCGCATGATATGCTCCGCGCGCTCGAGGCGGCCTTGCAGGATCGCCCGTTTCTTCGCTGGCTGGCCCAGGGCTGGATCGACGCCAACTATCGCACCAAGGGCGACAACCGCGGCCGGCTTGCCATGGTGCACGTATGGCTGGGCGTGGAGAACCCCGACGGCGTGTTCGCCGATCACAACCGTGCCCTGCCCTACCTCAAGCTGGGCTTGCCGGCGGGCTACGCCGCCGGGGCTTCGATGGACGCGGCGCACGGGCTCGCGCTCGCCAGCCCGGAGGGTTGCCGCGAGCTTATCGACGGCCGGCTATGGATCGCCAATGCGCCGGCGCGGACATCGCGCGCGCTCCACGAGGTATGCCGGCGCGAGGCCGCCGAAGTGCGCTCGGCGCTGCCTCGGCCGGCGGGCGACCTCAACCGGGTGGCCGCGGCCGCCTGGCGCCGCTGGCAGGGCGCCTGGAAGGCGGCGCTTACCCCCGCTCAGCACGCGCGTATCGAGGCGATGACCGAGCACGGCGCCCCCTCCGCTCGGGGCGGCCACCGGCACCACTAGCCGGCGAACGCCAGCCCCGCGAAATCGCCCGCCTTTCGCCACGCGTCGATGTGCGCGAAGTAGCCGAGCGCGCCGGCCGGGTGGCCGACCGCGTATTTCGCCGCGTCGCCGAAGCCCTGGCCTTCATTGTTGTAGTAGCCGGGCGTGCATTCGGTGCTGCCGAGCCGCGCGCCGGGCCCGGTGAGCAGCAGATCGACCCAGGCCTGCTCGGCCTCCGCGGTGGGCTCGACCGTGGCCGCGCCGCGGCGCTCGGCCGCCGCCACGACCGCGGCGATAGTTTCGGCATGATCGACGATGTTGTGCGGCACGTTGGCGATGAACATCGCCGCCTGCATCGGCTGGACCACGAACAGGTTGGGAAACCCCGCCACGTGCAGCCCGTGCAGCGTGCGCATCCCGCCGGCCCAGTGCTGCGACAACGTGCGCCCGCCCCGCCCGACCGTCTCGAACCCGGCGCGCGAGGAGAAGTCGGTCCCGACTTCGAAACCGGAGGCGTAGACGATGCAGTCCACCGGGTATTCGACCCCGTTCGCCACCACGCCGGCTTCGGTGATCGCTTCCACTCCCTGCCCGTCGGTATCGATCAGCCGCACCCCGGGTCGGTTGAACGCCTGCAGGTATTCGTCGTGGAAGCAGGGGCGCTTGCACAACTGGCGATACCACGCCTTGAGCTTCTCGCCCGCCTCCCGGTCATTGACCACCCGCGCGGCGCGCTGACGGATTTCCTCCATCTTCTGGTTATCGGCATCCTCGAACGCGGCCATCACGTTCTCGGGGGTGCGCTCCTCCGGCCGCATCGCGATGACCTGCGCGCGGATGCGCTTGCCGAGGTCGGTCCAGCCGTCGTCGACCAGGTCCTCGGCGGGAAAGCCCACGCCGAGGTTGGCGACGAAGTTCTCGTGCCATTTCTTCTGCCAGCCGGGCTCGGCGATCCGGGCGAACCAGGCGGGATCAATGGGTGCGTTGTTGCGCTCGTCGACCGATGACGGAGTGCGCTGGAACACCAGCAGCTCCTTCGCATCGCGCGCAAGGTGCGGCACCGCCTGAACCGCGGTCGCGCCGGTGCCGATGATCGCCACCCGCTTGTCGGCCAGCCTGTCCATCGGCGCGCCTTCGGGGTCGCCCCCGGTGTAGCCGTAGTCCCACCGGCTGGTGTGGAAGCTCTTGCCGTGGAAGCTCTCGATCCCTGGCAAACCGGGCAGCTTGGCCACGTGAAGCGGCCCGGTGCCCATGCCGACGTACTTGGCGGTGAAGGCATCGCCCCGGTCGGTCTCGACCAGCCACACCCGGCGCTCGTCCTGCCAGGTGAGCGCGGTGACCTGAGTGTGGAACAGCGCCTTGTGGTAGAGCCCGAACTGTCGGCCGATCCGCGCGCAGTGCTCGCGGATTTCGGGCGCGTGGGCGTACTTCTCGCTCGGCATGTAGCCGGTTTCTTCGAGCAGCGGCAGGTAGATGAGGCTCGCGGTATCACACTGCGCGCCCGGATAGCGGTTCCAGTACCAGGTGCCGCCGAAGTCGCCCGCCTTGTCCACGATCCGCACGTCGGCGATCCCGGCCTGCTTCAGCCGCGCGCCGACGACCAGCCCCGCAAAGCCGCCGCCGATGAAGGCGAAGGTGACGTGGTCGGTGAGCGGCGCCCGCGGCTGGACCGGCATGTAGGGGTCGGCGGCGAGATCGGCGAACTCGCTTTCGAGCCGGCGGTATTGCGCCGCGCCGTCCGACCGCAGGCGCTTGTCGCGCTCCGCCGCGTACTTGGCGCGCAGCGCATCCTTGTCCAGAGTCGGCGCGGCTGCCGGCATCGCTCTCAACCCTCCCCAGGCGCGCTCGAAGGCGCGGTATGGGCGCGAGAATGCGGCATCGCCGCCATGTGCGCAAGCCCGGGAGCGGCTAGAACGTGTAGCCGATCCCGAACGCGCCGAACCATTGCCCGGCGCTGCCGCGGATCGCGGTGTAGGGCGTTCGCCGGGCGTCGCCGAGCATCTGCGAGTGCCCGCCGACGAGCACCGCCGAGAGGCCGCCGTTGGTGAGCTCACCGTCGAAATCGATCGCCACCAGCATCGTCGCGCCCGCTTTCGTCCAGCCGCTGTCAGCGGTGAACTGCGCCAGACCGCTCGCCGCGCTCTGCGCCGGGGTGACCGAATAGTAATAGCGCATGAAATCGCCGTCGGCATGCTCGGCCGAGAGCGACAGCGAGGCGGCCATGCCGCGGCTGAGCGGGGTGAAGTAGGTCACGCTGGGCGTCACCGTCATCCCGCGGTGGGCGCCGGCGACATCCCACAGCGTGTCGGCCGACAGGGTCAGCGAATCGTACGGGTTCAACAGCTTCTCGACGCCGATGCCGGCGGCCACGCCGACTTCCACCGCGGTGTCGAGCTTGCCCGCCGCGGCGACCACCGGATCCTTGATCTGCCGCGCCCGGTTCGCCCGCACCCGCGCGACCGGGCCGAGCGCGACCGCCGACGAGGGCACGAAATCGAGCGCCAAGCCCGCCGGGCGCGGCTGGATGCCGATCCCGGCGATGCGGCCCTGGATGATCGGCGCGGGGAACAGCGCGTAATCGTCCGACCCGTCGTAGCTGGGGCCGTAGCCGGCGCCGACGCCGAGGCTGATCCAGGTGTCGTCGTAGACGCTGTCGGGCGGGCCCGCGGGCCGGGCCTCCTGCGCCGCCGCCGGTGCGGCCACGCCGAGGACGGCGGCAGCGAAGATGGCAACCCTCATCCGGCAAGCTCCCCTGTATTTGCCCGGACAACCCGCGGCAGCGCGGGTCCGTTCCGAAGGTGGTTGCCGCGCGGCCCGCGCGCCCGTAGTGCCCCCGGCGATGAGCGGGCGCAGGATCGACGTGGCGATTGCGGGCGGCGGGCTTGCCGGCGGGCTCGCCGCGCTGGCGCTGCACCGCGCGCGGCCGGATCTGGCGCTGGCGCTGGTCGAAGCCGGGCCGATGCTAGGCGGAACCCACCGCTGGAGCTGGTTTTCGAGCGACCTCGATCCCGCCGGGGCGGCGCTGCTCGAACCTTTCCGCACCCACCGCTGGGACGGCTACGACGTGCGCTTCCCGGGCTTCGCGCGGACGCTGTCGACATGCTACAACTCGCTCGCCTCGAGCGATTTCGATGCGGGGCTGCGACGGGCGCTGCCGGCGGAGACCGTGCGCACCGGGTGCGAGGTCGCGGCGCTCGACTCGCGCGGGATCGACCTCGTCGGCGGCGAGCGGATCGCGGCGCGCTGCGTGATCGACGCGCGCGGGCTTGGCGGGGCGCCGCAGCTCGAAGGCGGCTGGCAGGTGTTCCTCGGCCGCCGGCTGCGCACCGCGCGCCCGCACGGCCTCGTCCGGCCGACGGTGATGGATGCCGCAGTCGATCAGCACGGCAGCTGCCGGTTCGTCTACACGCTGCCGCTCGCCGCAGACGAGCTGTTCGTCGAAGACACCTACTACGACGATAGCCCGGCGCTCGAGCGCGGTGCGCTCTCGGCCCGCATCGACCGCTACTGCGCCGCGCGCGGCTGGGAGGGCGAGCCGCTCGACTTCGAGACCGGGGTGCTGCCGGTGATCTCCGGCGGCGACTTCGCCGCTTTCCAGGCCGCGCAACGCATTCCCGGGGTCGCCGCGATCGGCGCGCGCGGCGGGTTCGTCCACCCGCTGACCAGCTACACGCTGCCGTTCGCGGTGGAGACCGCGCTGGCGATCGCCGCCGATGCCGATCTCGCCGGCGCCGAGCTCGCCGCGCGGGTCGAGGCCCGCGCCCGCGATCACTGGCGGCGCACCGCGTTCTACCGGCGGCTTGCGCGGATGATGTTCGGCGCCGGCACGCCGGAGGACCGCCACCGCGCCTTCGCGCTGGTCTATCGCCTGCCGCAGCCGCTGATCGAGCGGTTCTACGCCGGGCGCACTACCCGTGCAGACCAGGCGCGCATCCTGTGCAACCGCCCGCCGGTGCCGGTCCTCGGCGCATTGCGCGCGCTCATCCCCCAACGGGGGAGGGGGACCACCCGCAGGGTGGTGGAGGGGCGTGCGGCGTTAATGCCCCAACAGATGCGGGAACCCCTCCACCATGCTTCGCATGGTCCCCCTCCCCGTGCCGGGGAGGAATTATGATCGAAGGCAGGACCGCGTGCGTGATCGGCGCCGGCTTCGGCGGGCTCGCGCTCGCCATCCGGCTGCAGGCAGCGGGGGTGCAGACGACGCTGGTCGAAGCGCGCGACAAGCCCGGCGGCCGCGCCTACTTCTGGCAGCGCGAGGGTTTCACCTTCGACGCCGGGCCGACGGTGATCACCGACCCCGACTGCCTCAAGGAGCTATGGGCGCTCTCCGGCCACGACATGGCCGCCGACGTCGAACTGATGCCGGTGATGCCGTTCTACCGGCTCAACTGGCCCGATGGCACCAACTTCGACTATTCGAACGACGAGACCCAGCTACGCGCCGAGATCGAGCGCGTCGCCCCCGGCGATCTCGCCGGCTACGAGGATTTCCTGCGCTATTCGGCGAGCGTATTCCAGGAAGGCTACGTCAAGCTCGGTAACGTGCCGTTCCTCGATTTCGCCAGCATGGTGAAGGCGGCGCCCGCGCTCGCCAAGCACCAGGCGTGGCGCTCGGTCTATTCGATGGTCTCGAGCTACGTCAAATCCGAGAAGCTGCGCGAGGCCCTGTCGTTCCACACGCTGCTGGTCGGCGGCAACCCGATGACCACCAGCGCGATCTACGCGCTGATCCACAAGCTCGAGAAAGACGGCGGCGTGTGGTGGGCGCGCGGCGGGACCAACCGGCTGGTCGCCGCGCTCGTCCGCCAGTTCGAGCGGCTGGGCGGCACCGTGCGGCTGCACGACCCGGTCACCCGGGTGCACACGATCGGCACCGTCGCCACCGAAGTGGAGACCCAGAGCGGCTGGCGCGAACGGTTCCACGCGGTCGCCAGCAACGGCGACATCATGCATTCGTACCGCGACCTGCTCGGCGAAACCAAGCGCGGGGCGGCCCGGGCGAGGAGCCTCGCGCGCAAGCGCTTCAGCCCGTCGTTGTTCGTGGTCCATTTCGGGCTCGAGGGGACCTGGCCGGGCATCCCGCACCACATGATCCTGTTCGGGCCGCGCTACAAAGGGCTGCTCGACGACATCTACGAACACGGCGTGCTGCCGGCCGACTTCTCGATCTATCTCCACCACCCGACGGTGACCGATCCGAGCATGGCCCCGCCGGGCCAGAGCACGTTCTACGCGCTGGTGCCGGTCGCGCACATGGGCAAGCTGACGGTCGACTGGGAAGCGGTGGGGCCGATGCTCGAGAAGCGCATCCTCGACGAGGTCGGCCGCCGGCTGATTACCGACATCCACGACCGCATCGTGACCAAGTTTCACTACGCCCCGCGCGACTTCGCGCTCGACCTCAACGCGCACCTCGGCAGCGCCTTCAGCCTCGAACCGATCCTGACGCAAAGCGCCTGGTTCCGCGGCCACAACCGCGACGACGTGATCGGGAACTTCTACCTCGTCGGCGCGGGCACGCATCCGGGCGCCGGCATCCCGGGGGTGGTCGGCAGCGCCAAGGCCACCGCCGGCTTGATGCTGGAGGATCTGGCGAAGTGAACCGCCTTGCGGTGTATTGCGGCTCGGCGAGCCCGAGCGACCCGCGCTATCTGGAACTCGCGCGCGAGGTCGGGCGCACGCTCGCGCAGCGCGGGATCGGGGTGGTCTACGGCGGCGGGCGGCTGGGCCTGATGGGCGCGGTCGCCAGCGGTGCGCTCGAGGCGGGCGGCGAAGTCATCGGGGTGATCCCGCACGCGCTCGCCCAGAGCGAGGTCGCTAACCACGACTGCACCGAGCTGCGCACCGTCTCGGGCATGCACGAGCGTAAACAGGCGTTCACCGATCTTTCGGACGGGTTCGTCACTATCCCCGGCGGAGTGGGGACCATGGACGAGCTGTGGGAAGCGGTGAGCTGGGCGCAATTGGGCTATCACACCAAGCCCGTCGGCCTGCTCAACGCGTTCGGGTTCTACGACCACCTGATCGCCTTCAACCGCCACATGATCGAAACCGGCTTCATCCGCCCCGCGCACGCGAACATCCTGATCGCCGATGACACGCTGGGCGGGCTGCTCGGCAAGATGGCCGCCCACCGCCCGCACACCCCGATCTTCGCGATGAAGGCCAGCGATCTGTGAGACGGCCGCGGCGCATCGTGCCGCGGATGCTGGCCCCGTCGCGCATCCTGCGCACGACCCCGGCGCAGCCGGGCGGCGGGCGCAGCCGCGAGGAGCTGGTCGACGAGGCAGAGGACGCGATCGGGCGCGGGTCGAAAAGCTTCGCCCTCGCCAGCCGATTGTTCGACCGGGCCACGCGCGAGAAAGTCTGGTTGCTCTACGCCTGGTGCCGCCGCTGCGACGACCTCGCCGACGCGCAGGAGATGGGCGGCGAGCTGGGCGAGCAGGAGGGCGCCGAGCGGCGGCTGACCGCGATCCGCCTGCTCACCGAACGCGCGTTCGAAGGGCTGCCCACCGCCGACCCGGCGTTCGACGCGTTCGGCCTGGTCGCGCGCGAGTGCGGGCTCACCCGCGAGATGGCGGAGGACGTCATCATGGGCTTCGAGCTCGACGCGGTCGGCTGGCGCCCGCGCAGCGAGCGCGACCTGGCGCGCTACTGCTACCACGTCGCCGGCGCGGTCGGGGTGATGATGGCGGTGGTGATGGGGGTGCCGAAGGACGACGGCTGGATGCTCGACCGGGCGTGCGACCTCGGCTTCGCTTTCCAGCTCGCGAACATCGCCCGCGACCTGGACGAGGACGACCGGGCCGAGCGCTGCTACCTGCCGCAGGAATGGCTCGCCGAAGAGGATATCGAGCCCGGCCAGCTGATGAAGCCCCATCACCGGCGCGAGGCGGCCGACATGGCCGCGCGGCTGGTGCGGCGGATGGAGCGGCACGAGGCCTGGGCGCGGCTGGGCGCCGCGCGCCTGCCCTTCCGCAGCCGCTGGGCGGTGCTCGCCGCGGCGCGCATTTACGGCGCGATCGGGCGGCGGGTGGTGGAGCTGGGGCCCGAGGCGTGGAACCGGCGGGTGGTGGTCGGCCGCGCGGACAAGCTGCGCCACGTCGCGGCCGCGTTCGTCGAGGCGGTGAAGAACAAGCCCGTGGAGCCCGCCGAGCCGCCGGCGTGGAGCCGCGGCGACATCCTCATCGACGTGCGCATGGCCCAGCCGATCCCGCCCCCGCCGATGGAGCCGCTGCCGGAGTGACAGCCCTTCGAGACGGGTTTCGGCCCTTGGGC
>JBGSBH010000096.1:0-8350 GCA_041730635.1 Cypionkella sp. | reverse complement strand
GATCGACATCTGGTCCGACGTGATGTGCCCGTGGTGCGTGATCGGCTACAAGCACCTCGAGCGCGCGCTCGCCGAGCTCGCCGGCGAAATCGAGGCGGAGATCCGCTGGCTGCCGTTCGAGCTCAACCCCGACATGCCGCCCGAGGGCGAGGAGAGCACCGCGCACATCGCCCGCAAGTACCGCCGCACCCCCGAGCAGGCGGCGGCCGGCCGCGCGATGATGGCCGAGCGCGCCGCCGCGGCGGGCTTCCCGTTCGACTACGTCGGCCAAGGCGATCCCCCGCCGGCGATGCTGTGGAACACGTTCGACGCGCACAAGCTGCTGTACTGGGCCCGCGAGACGGCGGGGCCGGCCGCGCAGACCCGGCTGAAGCTCGCGCTGTTCGCCGCGCACTTCCAGCAGCGCCGCAATGTCGGCGACCGGGCGGTGCTGCTCGACGTGGCGGAAGAGCAGGGCTTCGAGCGCGCCGCGGCGGACGCCGCGTTCGATGATCCCCAGATCGCCGAGGCCGTGCGGGCGGAAGAGCAACTCGCTTGGGAGAACAACGTCAGCGGCGTGCCGGCGATGGTGTTCGACCGCGCCTTCATCGTCCCCGGCGCACAGGAGCCGGAAACTTACGTCAACCTGCTGCGCAAGGTGGTAGCGCGGCGGCCGAAAAACAGCACCGGGCCCGGAACAAGTCCGGGCTGACTTTTCGTTTTTCAGAAAGGGGCATCCGGCGAGTTGTCACCCCGGACTTGTTCCGGGGTGGTGCTTGCTTTGAGCGGCCAGATCAACAAGGTACCGCGGTCAGATCAACCCCAGTTTCTGCAGCCGCCCGAGCACCCGCCCGGGGATCGCGTCGCCCGGCACTTCGCCCTCGGCCAGGTCGCGCGGGGCGTTGCGCTCCTCGAGGTAGCGCCAGCCCTGATGCGCGCGCTTGTGCCTGGGCTCGACCAGGATCAGCTCGGGCTTCAGGCGGATCGTCCAGTGCCCGTCGGGCCGCTCGGCGAAGCCGAGAATCTCGCTGCGCGCGACGATCGCGTGCTCGATGATCCAGTAGAGCGAGCCGCCGATCATCTCCGCATGCCGCGTCGGGCGGTAGCGGGTGTGCATGTGCGCTTCGTCGGCGGCTTCGACCCATGCCCGAAGGCTTTCGATGCTCTTCGCGCGGAACGCGATCTTGGTCATGCTCAGCGGCATCGCCTCAACCCGCGAGGCCGGCCGCCACCGCCAGCCCGAGAAAGGCGAAGAAACCCATCGAGTCGGTGATCATCGTCACGAACACGCTCGAGGCGACCGCGGGGTCCTGGTCGAGCCGCTCGAAAATCACCGGCACCGCCACCCCGGCGAGCCCGGCGACGAGGATGTTGATCACCATCGCCGCGGCGATCACCAGGCCCAGCTGCGGGGTGAACAGCAGCGCCACCGCCGCCCCGATCAGCAGCGCGATGGTCGCCCCGTTGAGCAGCGCGACGCGCAGCTCGCGCCAGATCATCCGCCGCGTGTTCGCCCGCGTCAGCTGGTTCATCGCGATCGCGCGCACCGTCACCGCCATCGTCTGCGTGCCGGCGTTGCCGCCGATGCTGGCGACGATCGGCATCAGCACGGCGAGCGCGACGAGCTCTTCGATCGCCGCGCCGAACAATGCGATGATCGTGCTGGCGACGACCGCCGTACCGAGGTTGGCGATCAGCCAGCGCACCCGCGCGGCGTAGGCCTCGCGGATCGGCTCGTTGATGTCGCCGTCGCCGGCGCCCGACAGCAGCAGCACGTCCTCGCCGGCTTCCTCGGAGATGATGTGGACCACGTCGTCGACCGTCATCTGGCCGACCAGCCGCCCGCTCTCGTCGACCACCGCGGCCGAGATCAGCGCGTACTTCTGAAACATGTTGCCGACTTCTTCCTGATCCATCGTCACCGGGATCAGCGTCTGGTCGCGCTTCATCACGTCGGCGAGCGCGACGTTGCGAGGCGTGCGCAGCACCCACGAGAGCTGGCAGGTGCCGACCGGATGGTGCGCGGGATCGACCACGAACACCTCCCAGAACTCGGTCGGCAGCTCGCCGGGCCCCGCGTCGCGCAAGTAGTCGATCAGGTCGCCGACGGTGAGATGCTCGGGCACCGCGACGAACTCGCGGCTCATCAGGCGCCCGGCGGTCTCTTCCGGATAGGCGAGCGCGCTTTCGATCGCCGCGCGGTCCTCCGGCTCCATCTCGGCGAGCACCGCGGCCTGCTCGGCGGGCTCGAGATCCTCGATCAGCTGGACCGCGTCGTCGGTGTCGAGCTGCTCGGCAATCTCGGCGACCGCTTCCGGAGCGAGCGCCTCGATCATGTCCTCGCGGACGTGATCGTTCAGCTCGGCGATCACCTCGCCGCTCATCAGGTCGGTGATCGCAGCGGCGAGGCGCGGGCGGTCGTCCGCATCGAGCAGCTCGAACAGGTCGGCGACGTCGGCCGGGTGGAGCGGCTCGACCAGCGTGTAGACCAGCGCCTTGTCGCCGGCGTCGAGCGCTTCGTTGACCGCGCGGACGTAAGCGGGCTTCAGCCGGTTGTCGGCGTCGTGCCGCTCGTCGTCGACCCGGTCGTCGGGCCGGCCGGCGTCCTCGCCGGGGCGCAGGTCGTCGTCGAGGAGCCGTTGGTCCGCCATCCGGGCCGCTCTAGGCGCGGCTTGATGAAAGGCAAGCCGGCGGGTGACTTCGCTGCGCGGCGGCGTATACGGGCAGCGAGTCGTTACAGGAGAAATTAATGGCCGCCGAGAGACTGACCTTGACCCTCGACACCGGAAATGGCGGCGGCGACGTTGTGATCCGCCTGCGGCCCGATCTGGCGCCCGGCCATGTCGCGCGGATCGCCGAGCTGGCGACCGAAGGGTTCTACGACGGGGTCGTGTTCCACCGCGTCATCCCGGGCTTCATGGCTCAGGGCGGCGATCCGACGGGGACCGGGACCAGCGGCAGCGACAAGCCCGATCTGCCGCAAGAATTCAATGCCGAACCGCACGTTCGCGGCACCTGCTCGATGGCGCGCACGAACGATCCGAACAGCGCCAACAGCCAGTTCTTCATCTGCTTCGACGATGCCCGGTTCCTCGACCGGCAGTACACGGTGTGGGGCCAGGTCGAGAGCGGGATGGAGCACGTCGACGCGCTGCCCAAGGGCGAGCCGCCGCGCCAGCCTGGCAAGATCGTCAAGGCGACCGTGACCTGACGCTCGCCGGGTCGCGCATGGCTGCACCGCCTCCACCGCCGGCTCCCCGCCTGCCGGGGACGCCGCGGATGCGCTACTGGCGGCCCGACCCGGCGTTCGCCGGACTTGTCAGCGGCTACCACCTCTACGCGGTCCAGCCGCCCGCCGGGGGGAGGCAGCAGGACGCGTTCCAGCCCGCCTGGCCGATCCTGCGGTTCACTTTCGGCGAGCCGGCGACCTGGCGGGTGCGCCCCCCGCGCGGCGGCTGGCAGGCGGTGCCCCCGGTCGCATTGTTCGGACCCAGCAGCGGGGTGACCTGGTCCGATACCGGCGCCGGGTTGACCGTCGGGATGGGCATTCTGCCGCGCGGGTGGGGGAGGCTCGCCACCAGCGACGCGGCGGCGTGGACCAACCGGGTGGCCGAGCCGGGCACCGCCTTGCGCGGCGACTGGCAGGGACTGGCGCTGTCGCTCGCCTCGGTGGCCGACGACGAGCAAGTCCCGGCGCTGTTCGACCGTTATCTCGCGCACGCTCTTGCCACGGCACGGCCGGAAAATCCCGCCGTCGCCGCGTTCGAGGCCGCGCTGCTCGACCCCGATTGCCGCAACGTGTGCGATCTGGTGAGGGCGGTGGGGGTGTCGACCCGTTCGCTCGAGCGGCTGGCGCGCAAGGCTTTCGGCTTCCCGCCCAAGCTGCTGATCCGCCGCGCGCGCTTCCTGCGCTCGCTCCACGCGGTCGCCGCAGCTCCGGCCCCCGAGCGCGCCGCGGCGATCGACGCGACGTACACCGACTATTCGCACTTCGTGCGCGACGCGCACGAGTTCCTCGGGATGAGCCCGCAGGCGTTTCTCAAGCTGGACAACCCGCTGCTCAAGCAGTCGCTGGCCTTGCGCAAGGCCGTGCTCGGCGCGCCGGCGCAGGCATTGTCGGGGGCCGGCAATGGCTGACGCCCCCGTGACCGAGCGCTGGCCGTGTGGGCTCGCCACCACGCCGCGGATGTCGATCTGGCGCCCTTCGCCCGATCTAGCGCCGTTGGTCAGCGGCTATCACCTCTACGCCGTCGACGATAACGGCGGGCGCGCCAACCGCGGGGCGTTCGAGCCCGCCTGGGCGAGTTTGCGGATCACGATCTCCGGGGGCGAGGACTGGCGGGTGCGGTCGATCAGCGGCCAGTGGCAGCGACCCGGCCCGTGCGCGCTGTTCGGGCCGAGCAGCAGATTGCTGTGGTCGGAATCGAGCGCCGGCATCCTGATCGGGGTGGGGATTCGCCCGCGCGGCTGGCTGCGCCTGTTCGGCCGCCGCGCGCGGGAGCTGGCCGATCGTATCGATCCTGCGCCGCGGCTGGCGCACCTGGACCGCGGGGCGATCGTCGCCCGGTTCCGCGGGCTCGGCAGCGACGACGATGTCAGGGAGCGGCTCGAAGAGGTGCTGCGCCTCGCGTTGCGCCCTCCGCCCCCCGACGACGCCGCGATCGCCCGGATCGAAGCGGCGCTGACCGATCCGGCGATCGCCACGGTGATCGATCTGTCCATGCGGACCGGGCTGTCGCCGCGCAAGCTGCAGCGCATCGCCGATGGGGCGTTCGGCTTCCCGCCCAAGGTCCTGCTGCGCCGGGCGCGCTTCCTGCGGTCGCTGCACGCGCTGCGCGCCGCGCGGCGCGGCGAAGCGGCGGCGGTGATCGACCCGCACTACACCGACCATTCGCACTTCATCCGCGATTCGCACGGCTTCCTCGGCATGTCGCCGCAGGCCTTTCTCGAGATCGACATGCCGCTGATGAGGCGCTCGCTCGAGCTTCGCAGAGAGGTGCTCGGCGCCCCGGCACAGGCGCTCGATCCGGTGGTGATGGAGCCTAGAGACCTGCCCTGACGAGCCAGTCGTGGAACAGCCGTACCGGGCGCTGCTCGAGATCCCGCGGGCGGCACACGAACCAGTACGAATAGGGGCTCTCGACGTCGACGTCGAACAGCCGCGCCAGCCGCCCGTCGCCCGCGCGCTTGAAATGATCGTCGTGCATGATCGCGATGCCGAGGCCCTGCGCCGCTGCTTCGAGGATCAGCTGCCCCGAATCGAAATGGTCGATCGCCGCCGGATCGAAGCGGGTAAGGCCCATCGCCTCGCTCCAGGCGACGAAGCTTTCGGGCAACTCGTTGTGCACGAGGAAGGTCTGCGCGGCGAGCTTCGCGGGATCGGGGGTAGGGCCCATCTCCGCGGCGAGCGCGGGGGAGGCGATCGCATATACCCGATTGTGATCCAGCCGCACCGCGTGGAGCGAGGGATCGGGCTCGTGGTGCAGGATGATCGCCGCGTCGAGCGTGTCGCCGACCCGGTCGAGCAGGTGCGGCCCGGTGTCGATATCTATGTGCAGCCGCGGGTGCAGCGTGCGCAGCTCGGGCAGACGCGGAAACAGCCGCTGGCTGCCGAACAGCGGCAGCACGCCCAGATGCAGCCGCATCAGGCCGACTTTGTCCGACTGCGCTTCGACCGCCGCCGCCAGGGCCTCGATGTGCGGGGCGACCGCGTCGTGGAACGCGCGGCCTTCGTCGGTCAGCTGCATCGCCTGCCGCGCGCGGGTGAACAGCTTCTTGCCGACGAATTCCTCGAGCGTGCCGATGCGCCGCGACAGCGCCGACGGGCTGAGGCCCAGTTCGCTCGCCGCGGCGCGCGCCGAGCCCAGCCGGACCACCCGGAGGAACGCCTCGAGCGCGCGCAAGGGGGGCAGCCGGCGGGTCATCGCGGCGGTAGATGCGGGCGCCCTCGGGCGATGTCGAGAGCGATTCGCCGTTGCCGGCCGAATTCTAACTTTCGTGGATTTCAGGCGGGTGCAGCCGCAGGCGCTTGACGTGCGTCTCGTCGGCGTCGGTCACCTCGATGCGCCAACCACTGGGGTGATCGAGCACGGTGCCGACCTCGGGCACGGCCTCGGCGAGCACGAACGCCAGGCCGCCCAATGTGTCGACCGCCTCCTCGACTTCGGCCAGCCGCGGGTCGACCGTCGCGGCGATATCGTCGAGCTCGGCGCGCGCGTCGCAATCCCACATGCCGCCGGGCAGGGGCACGATCCACTCTTCGGCGGCATCGTCGTGCTCGTCCTCGATCTCGCCGACGATCTCCTCGACCAAGTCCTCGATCGTGATCAGCCCGTCGGTGCCCGAGTACTCGTCGACCACCACCGCCAGGTGAATGCGCTGCTGGCGCATGTCGGCCAGGACATCGAGCGCGTTCCTCGCCTGCGGCACGTAAAGCGGCTGGCGCATCAGCGAAGTCCAGTCGGCGGGCGGAGGGGCGCCGGTGGCGATGATCGGAAACACGTCCTTGATGTGCATCATCCCGATCACGGTATCGAGCGTGTCGCGATAGACCAGCAGCCGCGAATGGCCGTGCTCGGCGAATGCGGCCACCACCTCGTCCCACGACGCGGTTGCGTTGAGTGCCACGATGTCGCCGCGCGGGATCGCCACGTCGTCGGCGTCGTGCTCGGAAAAGTGCAGCAAGTTGCGCAGCATCTGCCGCTCGACCGGCGACAGGTCGCCGTTCGCCGGCGCGCTCGTGCTCTCGTCGCCTTGCGCGGCGTCGTGCTCGTCGATCGCTTCCTCGAGCTGTTCGCGCAAGGAGCGTTCGCCGTCGTCGGTGTCGAAGAACTTGCGGACCGCGAGCCACAGCCCGCGCTTACTGTCCGGATCTCCCGGCTGGGAATCGTGGTCGGGCATGGCCCTCGGTTAAAGCCCCCTGTGGTTCAGGCGTTCCCATATGGGTCGGCAATGCCCAGCGTGGCAAGCGCCTTCACCTCGAGCGCTTCCATCGCCTCGGCCTCGGCATCGTCAGCGTGATCGCGCCCGGACAGATGCAGCAGCCCGTGGATCAAGAGGTGCGCGGCGTGGTCTTCGATCCCGATGCCCTTGTCCGCCGCCTCGCGCTCGCAAGTCTCGCGGGCCAGGGCGATGTCGCCGAGCATCTCCGGCCCGCCGTCGGGGGCGAGCGCGAGCAGTTCGGTGCGCGTCATCATCGGAAACGACAGCACGTTGGTGGGCGCATCCTTCAGCCGCCATTCGCGGTTGAGCGTGCGCACGTCCTCGTCGAGCGTAAACAGCACGCTCGCTGTCAGCCGCTGGTTGGCGAGTTCCGGCGCGACGCCCTGCGCCGCTTCGAGCGCCCGCTCGGCCAGATCGGCCCAGTCGGTCGAACCGGGCCAGCCGTCGATATCGATGTCCAAAACCAAGGCAGTGATCCCGTTCGGTTCGAGCGAAGTCGAGAACCGTTGGCACAGCGTGTCTCGACTTCGCTCGACACGAACGGCAAGGGGCCTCAGGAAGGCCCCTCGTAGGCCTCGACGAGCCGTCCGACGATCGGGGGGCGGACGACGTCGGCGGCGGTGAAGCGGCTCACCGCGATGCCTTCGACTCCCTCGAGCTTGTCGACCGCGTCGGCGAGCCCGCTCATCCGGTCGCCGCCGGGGATGTCGACCTGCTTCGGATCCCCGCACACCACCATCCGGCTGTTCTGGCCGAAGCGGGTGAGAAACATCTTCATCTGCTCGCGGGTGGTGTTCTGCGCCTCGTCGAGGATGATGAAGCTGTCGGCCAGCGTGCGCCCGCGCATGAAAGCGATCGGGGCGACCTCGATCACCCCGCTGGCGATGTGCCGTTCGACCTGCTCGGGCGGCAGGCAATCGTAGAGCGCGTCGTAGAGCGGGCGCAGGTAGGGGTCGACCTTCTCCTTCATGTCGCCGGGCAGGAACCCCAGCTTCTCGCCCGCTTCCACCGCTGGGCGCGAGAGGATCAGCCGCTGGACGCTGCCGCTGATCAGCTGGCTGACCGCCTGCGCCACCGCGAGGTAGGTCTTGCCGGTGCCCGCCGGGCCGAGGGCGAAGATGATATCCTCGCTTGCCAGCTGCTGCATGTAGGGGATTTGCCCGGCGCTGCGCGGAACGATCGTCTTGCGGCGGGTGCGGATCATCACTGGCGGCGCGTCGGCCCCGCCGCGGACGATGCCTTCGAGCGTGGGCTCGACCGACATCGCGATCAGGCCCTCGATCGCCCCGGCGTCGAGTTCCTGCCCGAGCGCCAGCCAGCCGATTTGCATTTTTGTCCGAGCGCCTTGGAACAAGGTTGGAACGCCAATTTGCAATGGGCGCATTTCGGTGGCATCAGTTTGGCACGCGAGCCACTTGCCACCACCTTG
>JBGSBH010000095.1:0-8523 GCA_041730635.1 Cypionkella sp. | reverse complement strand
CGCGCCGGCGGCGCGGGCGGCGCGCGCGCCCGCCGCGCGCGCCGCGTGGCACGCGGCGCGCCGGGCGCCCGGCGAGCGCCGGGCGAAGGACCTGATCCTCGACGCCGCGCATCCCGGGCTGCACCGCGTGCGGCTCGATGTGGGGGCGGGCGCGCGGGCCGAGCTGTTCGCGGTGCTCAGCGCCCCCGCCTACACCCGGCTCGAGGTCGAGGTGACCTTGCGCGAGGGTGCGCATTTCGAGCTCGGCGGGGTGACCATCGGCGGCGGTGACGCGACGCGCGAGATCGTCACCCGGGTCACCCATGCCGAGCCGGGGGCGACCAGCAACCAGGTGGTGCGCGCCGTGCACTGGGGCCGCGCCACCGGCAACTTCCTCGGCCGGCTGGCGGTCGCCCGCGGGGCGCAGCAGACCGACGCCGCGCAGAGCTTCAAGGGCCTGCTGCTCGAGCGCGGGGCGGCCGCGAACGCCAAGCCCGAGCTGGAGATATACGCCGACGACGTGAAGTGCGCGCACGGCGCCGCGGTCGGCCAGATGGACGAGGCGGCGCGGTTCTATCTCGCCAGCCGCGGCCTGCCGCCGGAAGCGGCGAAGGCCCTGCTGGTGCGCGCGTTCGTCGCCGATGCCTTCGCCGCGCACGGCGAGCCCGAGGCCTTGCTGGAAGCCGCGCTCGGTGCGCTGGCGGGTGCCGCGTGAGGTCCTCAGTCGCGCACCCGGCGGAACACGTAGCCGCCCGCTTCCGGACCCCACACCCGGGTGCCCGCGCGGTCGAACCCGCGATCCCAGTTGACGTACATCTCGGGGGTCGCGACCGACAGGCTCTGCATCGATGCCGCGCCTTTGTAGCCGTTGGCGCAAGATTCGGTGCGGCCCTGGAACACGCCGATCGCGACTTTCTCGATCCGGTTGTGGCAGCTCGCCGGAGCGAGGTCGGCCGGCGAGAGCGCGCCCGCGCGCGGGTCGCCGGGCGCGAGCCGCAGCCATCTCGCGCCGTCGAGCACGCGGAAGTTGTCGCGCCGCAGCACCCCGGGCGCGAGCGGGGTGACCCGCGCGACGAACTGGAAGTACGGCCGGGCGCGCGCCGCTTCAGGGGCCAGCCCGCTCTGGTTGACGATCGCCTGCTCCTGATAGAGCCACACCCCGTCGGTCCGTTCGGGCCAGATGCGCACCACGCGGGCTTCGACCCAGTCGTAACGCGGATCGGCGCGGTGCTGCGCCTCGCTGGAGAAGGTCCCGACGGCCGACGATATATACTCGGCGACCTCGGGTTCGGCGGGGGTGGCGGCGATCGCGGCGGCGGCAAGCAGGGACAGCATCGGGGTCTCCTCGCGCGGGGGGCGGCATGACCGTAGCCGCGCTCCGCCGGCAGGCCAAGTTGTCCGGACTTTGGGCCGATTTCCCCGGGCTGGCGGGGGCCGGCGGCGCGCGCTGGCATTACCTCGATACCGCCGCCACCGCGCAGAAGCCGCAGGCGGTGATCGACACCGTGGCCCGCGCGCGCGGCGCCGATTACGCGACCGTCCACCGCGGGGTCTACACCCGCTCGGCCGAAATGACGCTGGGCTACGAGGCAGCGCGGCGGCGGGTGGCGGCCTTCGTCGGCGGGCGCGAGGACGAGCTGGTGTTCACCCGCGGCGCGACCGAGGCGATCAACCTCGTCGCCTATTCCTACCCGCGCAAGGGCCGGGTTCTGCTCTCGCAGCTCGAACATCATTCGAACATCGTTCCTTGGCAGCTCGCCGGGTGGCAGGTGGACGTATGCCCGCTGACCGCCGACGGGCGGATCGACCTCGCCGCCGCCGAGCGCCTGCTCACCCCCGAGCACACGATGGTCGCCTTCGCGCACGTCTCGAACGTGCTCGGTTCGGTGCTCGACGCGCGCCGCGCGGCCGAGCTCGCGCACCGGGTCGGCGCCAGGCTGCTGCTCGACGGGTGCCAGGCGGTGCCGCGCCTCGCGGTCGATGTCGCGGCGCTCGATTGCGATTTCTACGCCTTCAGCGCGCACAAGCTCTACGGCCCGACCGGGATCGGCGCGCTGTGGGGGCGGGCCGAGCTACTCGGCGCGATGCCGCCGTGGCAGGGCGGCGGGTCGATGATCGACCGGGTGAGCTTCGCGCGGACGACGTACGCCCCGCCGCCGCAGCGGTTCGAGGCCGGCACCCCGGCGATCGTCGAGGCGCTCGGCTTTGCCGCCGCGTGTGACTACGTCGCGCAAGTCGGGCTCGAGCCGATCGAGGCGCACGAGGCGGCGCTGGTGGAGCAACTGCGCGGTGCGTTGCAGCCGCTCAACGACGTCACCCTGTTCGGGCCCGAGGACAGCGCCGGGATCGTCAGCTTCGCGCTGCGGGGGGTGCATCCGCACGACCTCGGCACCATATTGGACGAGGAGAACGTCGCCATCCGCGCCGGGCATCATTGCGCGCAGCCGCTGATGGAGGCGCTCGGGGTGCCGGCGACCGCGCGGGCGAGCTTCGGGCTCTACAGCGACGCGAGCGATGTCGACGCTCTGGTTCGCGGGATCGAGCGGGCCCGAAGAATTTTTTCGTGACCAGGATTTTCGGATGAACGAGCAGGGCCGGATCGAGATCGAGGAGGTCGAGGCGGTCGCCAAGCCGCCCAGGGCTTCCGTGGAATCCGCGCCGGTGGAGGACCCCGCCACCCCGCGCGAGACGTTCGAGCGCAAGCGCGACTATCTCGAGGGCTTCCTGGCCGCCAGGCCCCCCGCGGCGCACCCAGGCGAGCCGGGCGGGGATCTCTACGAAAGCGTGATCGCGGCGCTGAAGGAGATCTACGACCCCGAGATCCCGGTGAACATCTACGATCTCGGGCTGATCTACGCGGTCGAAGTGACCGGGGATGGCGACGCGAAGGTGACGATGACCCTCACCACCCCGCATTGCCCGGTGGCCGAGTCGATGCCCGGCGAGGTCGAGCTGCGGGTCGCCAGCGTGCCCGGGGTGCGCGATGCCGAAGTGCTGCTGGTGTGGGACCCGCCGTGGGGCCCGGACAAGATGACCGACGAGGCGCGGCTGGAGCTCGGAATGCTCTAGTCCTTCGAGACACTCGGATTACGTCCCCGTTCCTTAGGACGAACGGGGATTGGAGAATGTATATGGAAAGCACGTCCGTTCGCCCTGAGGAGGGATCGAAGCCGCAGGCTGAGAGCCCGTCTCGAAGGGCGCGCCCCGCCGCGGTCACCCTCACCCCGGCGGCCGAGGCTCGGGTAACCGAACTGATGAGCAAGGCGCCGGAAGGGGCGATCGGGGTCAAGCTGTCGACCCCGCGCCGCGGCTGCTCCGGCCTCGCCTACTCGGTCGACTACGTCACCGAGGAGGCGAAATTCGACGAGAAAATCGATACGCCCGGCGGCACATTCTACATCGACGGCGCGAGTGTGCTCTATCTCGTCGGCAGCACGATGGACTGGGTCGAGGACGATTTCACCGCCGGCTTCGTGTTCATCAACCCCAACGCCAAGGGCGCTTGTGGCTGCGGCGAGAGCTTCATGGTATAGCGCGGGCGTGCCCCGACACGACCCTCTCACCACCCGCGGCTCGAAGCTGGGCTTCGCCGCGCATTTCCTGCATCGGCGGATTGGCAAGCGCCGGCCGAAGAAGTCGGGCGGCGGCAGCGAAGCGGTGCCGGCCATCCCGCCGCGCGGTCCGCTACCGCTGCAAGGCGGGGCGGAAGCGCCGCTCGAGTTCGGCGACTAGCCGGTTTTCTTGAGCGCCCGCACGCACGCCGCGCGGTCGACGTCGAGCCCGTCGCTCGCCCGCCGCGCATCGACATACGTCGCGGTCGGCGGCGCGCCGCGGGCCGGCGGGTAGAGATAGACGTCGAGCACGCAGGCCTCGCCCGAGAACTGCAGCTTGCGCGCATCGCCTTCCCACACGTCGAGCCGCGGCGCGCCGAACTGGCGCTGGAGGCTCGCCACATCGGCGCCGATCACGCCGTCGAGGCCCGGCAGCGTCATCGCCCGCGCGGCGCGAAAGCCTCCGGGGGGCGGCGGGGCGGGCTTGGTCGCGGGGACGACGGCGGCGCGGGCGGGCGCCGGCGCGGGGGCCGAGGTGAGCTTGCCGCCGGTGGCCGGCCCGCAGGCGGCGAGCCCGGCGACAAGCGGCAGCAGCAGGTACCTCACGCGGCGCCTCGTGGCTTGCGCGGCGAATGGACGAGATGCGTCGCCGCGGCGGCGCCGAGCACCGGAGCGAGCAGGTTGACGAACGGCACCAGCAGCATGGCGGCGACGATCCCGCCGAGCGCGAACCGTGTCAAGGCGCCGAGCGGCGGAGCGGCCCCCTCGCCCGATGATGCGGGCGACGGCCGGTGCCGCAGCCAGACCATGTCGGTAAGTTCGCGCCCGAGCAGCCAGGCGTTGACCGCCCAGAACAGCAGCGCGGTGCCGATCCCGGTCACCAGCAGGATCAGCGCCACCGGCAGCGCGAGGAGGTTGACCAGCACCGCGCGCATCGCCCCGCCGAACGACAGGCGCAGCTCTTCGGCGAGCGGCACGTCGCGCGCCGCGGCGGCCGCGGCCGGATAGTGCCGCGTCTCCACCGCGCGGACCACCTCGTCGGCGAAGAACTGCAGCACGGCGAGCGCGACCACGCGGAACAGCAGCCACGCCGCGATAACCAGGGCGATCCCGGTCACGACGACGAACAGTTCGCCCTCGAGCCCCGTCCACCGCGCGGCGAGGCCGGGCAACAGCGCCATCGCGATCCCGCCCACCACGGCGAACATCGCCAGCGTCAAGGCCATGCTCTTGCCGAGCACGGCGAGCACGCGCCGGTCGCCCAACTGGCCGAGCGCGCGGGCGAAGGCGGACGGGACGCTAGTCATGGTCCTGGCTGCCCTACCGCTTCGCCACATGAGGGCAATAGCTTGGCGCGGGCGGCGCAAGCCGCTAGGCGCGCCGGGCTTTTCGACAAGGACCATCGAGTGACCGAGACCCGCTACGACGTGATCGCCATCGGCAACGCGATCGTCGACATCATGGCCGCGAGCGACGACGCGACGATCGAGCGGCTGGCGCTCAACAAGGGCGGGATGACGCTGGTCGATGCCGACGGGGCCCGGCGCCTCTACGACGCGATGGGGCCGGCGAAGGAGATTTCCGGCGGCTCGGCGGCCAACACCCTCGCCGGGCTCGCCGCGCTGGGCGCGCGCTGCGCTTTCATCGGCCAGGTGGCCGACGACCAGTTCGGCCGGGTATTCGCGCACGACATCCGCGCCGGCGGGATCGCCTTCGACACGCCGCCGCGGGGCGCGGAGCCGCCGACCGCGCAGTGCCTGATCTTCGTCACCCCCGATGCCCAGCGGACGATGAACACCTTCTTGGGCGCCAGCCAGTTCCTCCCCGCCGAAGCGCTCGACGAGAGCGCGATCGCCGCGGCGAAAGTCCTCTACCTCGAAGGCTACCTGTGGGACCCGGAGGAACCGCGCGCGGCGATGCGCCGGGCGATCGAGGCCGCGCGCGCCGCGGGGCGCGAGGTGGCCTTCACCCTGAGCGAGGTGTTCGTGATCGACCGCCACGGCGACGATTTCCGCGCCCTTGTCGCCGAGGGGCTGATCGACGTGCTGTTCGCCAACCACACCGAGCTCGCCGCACTCACCGGCGAAGCGGACCTCGAAGCCGGCATCGCCGCGCTGGCGGGCAAAGTGCCGACGCTGGTGGTCACCTGCGGCGCCGATGGCGCGACCGCGGTGCGCGGGGGCGAGCGGGCGACCGTGCCGTCGGTCGCCACCCGGGTGGTGGACACCACCGGCGCCGGCGACCTGTTCGCCAGCGGCTTCCTCTACGGCCACGTCCGCGGCGAACCGCTCGAGACCTGCCTACGCCGCGGCGCGATCTGCGCCGCCGAAATCATCAGCCACTACGGCGCCCGCCCCGAAGCGGACTTGCAGAAGCTGATGGCGGACAAGCTGGGCTGAGCCGTGGCAACCAAGGAGGACATCCTCGAACAGGTGGTTGAGGAATACCTCACCCATCTCGGCTACTTCGTGCAGCACAATGTGAAGTTTCTCCCCCGGCGCGATCATCCGGATTTCATCAGCAACCAGGATTCCAACCACAGCGACATCGATGTGCTGGCATATCATCCGACGAAGCTCGGAGCGGACAAGGTGATCGCCGTGAGTTGCAAGAGCTGGCAACAAGGGTTCAACCCAAGTTCCGAGCTAGCCGCCATCCTGGGGGATAAGGTGGTTCGGGGCAGGAAGGCGTGGAAGAGCTTCAGGGAGCTGACCCAACCAAAGTGGTCGGAAGCTTATATAAAGGCGATCGAACAGGCCACCGGGAGCACTTCCTTCACCTACGTCACCGCAGTCTCAAAGATTCGGGGTGATCGCGCGGCGTGGGAAGGCCACGCACCGTTCAGCGCCGCATTGAACGGAAATCCGATCCGCCTCCTCACCTTCAAGGAAATGGTTTTGGAGATCCAGAAGTCGCTGACCTATACCCTGGCCGCGACCGAGGTCGGGCGATTATTACAGATGTTCCGCGCGGCTGGCGTGCACGTGGAACCCGATTAGATCAGTCCGCGGCTTCCCTCACCACTGCGCGCCAGCCGATGTCGCGGCGGTGGAAGAGGGTGGGGGCGGTGATCGCTTCGATCGCGGCGTAGGCGCGCGCCTGGGCCTCGCTGACGGTGGCGCCGGTCGCGGTGACGTTGAGCACGCGGCCGCCGTTGGCCACGAGCCTGCCACCGGCCAGCGCGGTGCCGGCGTGGAAGACCTTGGCGCCCCCCGACTCCGCGTCGCGCAAGTCGATCGCGCCGCCTTTCGCCGGGGTGCCGGGGTAGCCTTGCGCTGCCAGCACCACCGTCAGCGCCGCCTCGTTACGCATTCGCACCGGGGGCACGCCGGCGAGCCGGTTTTCGGCGCAGGCGAGCAGCAGCTCGCCGAGGTCGTCTTCCAGCCGCATCATCAGCACCTGGCATTCGGGGTCGCCGAAGCGGCAGTTGTATTCGACCAGCTTGGGTCCCTCGTCGGTCAGCATCAGCCCGGCAAACAGCACGCCCGAGTACGGCGTGCCGGCGTCGGCCAGCGCGCGCACGGTGGGGGCGACGATCCGCTCGATCACCTCGCCTTCGAGCAGCGGGGTGAGCACCCGCGCGGGGCTGTAGGCGCCCATCCCGCCGGTGTTGGGGCCGGTGTCGCCCTCGCCCACCCGCTTGTGGTCCTGCGCGCTGCCGAAGGGGAGCACGGTCGCGCCGTCGGTGAGCTCGAAGAAGCTCACCTCCTCGCCGTGCATGATCTCCTCGATCACCACCTCGGCGCCGGGCTCGGCAAACATCGCCGCGAGCGCGCTTTCCGCCTCGGCCCGGGTCTCGGCGATCACCACCCCCTTGCCCGCCGCGAGCCCGTCGGCCTTGAGCACGTAAGGCGGCGCGAACCGGTCCAGCGCGGCGGTCGCCTCGGCCGGCGAGGCGACGCGCACATAGCCGGCGGTGGGGATGCCCGCGCGCCGGCACAGGTCCTTGGTGAAGCCCTTGCTCCCTTCGAGCCGGGCGGCAGCTCGCGACGGCCCGAACACGGCGACGCCCGCGGCGCGCAAGTCGTCGGCCAGCCCGGCGACCAGCGGCGCCTCGGGACCGATCACGACGAGGCCGATCCCCCGCTCCTCGCAGAACCGCGCCACCGCCGCGTGCTCGGCGGGATCGAGCGCGACGAGTTCGGCGTGGCTCGCGATCCCCGGGTTGCCCGGCGCGGCGTAGAGCCTATCTGCGGGGCCCGCGAGCAGGCGGGATTGCGCGAGCTTCCACGCCAGCGCATGCTCGCGCCCGCCGCCGCCCAGCATAAGGATGTTCATGCCCGCTCCCGACTTTGCACGACCCGCTGGGCTGGTAGCGAAGGGGCGGCCGGGGGACAACGCCGAGCCGCTGACCGTCAGCGAGCTCGCCGGGCAGCTGAAACGCGCGGTCGAGGATCGCTTCGGCTTCGTGCGGGTCCGCGCCGAGCTGTCGGGCGTGAAGCGCGCCGCCTCGGGGCACCTCTATTGCTGCCTGAAGGACGAGCAGGCGGTGATCGACGGGGTGATGTGGCGCGGGGCCGCCGGCGCGCTCGCGTTCCTGCCCGAGGACGGGCTCGAGGTCGTCGCCAGCGGCAAGCTGACGACGTACCCCGGGCGCTCGAAATACCAGATCGTCATCGACAGCCTCGAGCTGGCGGGCGAGGGCGCCTTGCTCGCGCTGCTCGAGAAGACGCGGGCGCGGCTCGCCGCGGAAGGGTTGTTCGATCCGGCGAAGAAGCGCGCCCTGCCTTTCCTCCCCGCGACGATCGGGGTGGTGACCAGCCCGACCGGGGCGGTGATCCGCGACATCCTCCACCGGCTCGCCGACCGCTTCCCTAGCCGGGTCGTGGTCTGGCCGGTGCTGGTGCAGGGCCAGGGCGCAGCCGACCAGGTGGCGCGGGCGGTGCGCGGGTTCTCGGCGCTGCCGCAGGGCCACGCGCTGCGGCCCGACCTGCTGATCGTGGCGCGCGGCGGCGGCTCGATCGAGGACCTGTGGAGCTTCAACGAGGAGATC
>JBGSBH010000094.1:0-8541 GCA_041730635.1 Cypionkella sp. | reverse complement strand
ATAAAAGTCCCGGATTTCTGTGGCTTAGTGGTCCACCGACAATCTAATAATTCTTTGTCATTCATAATCCTTCGTTCAATTATTAGTTTGGTTTAGTCTTTCAAAAATCTAAAAAAAAATAATAGTAAACAATTTTTAGGTACTCATATTGCAAAACAAATTGTTGCTAGACAAATAGCAAATAACCAATCGCTTTGGTGGGATAATTTGTCTATGTCGGTGGACCACTAAGCCACAGAAATCCGGGACTTTTATGGAAGTTTGCGGCTGCTTGCGGAAGCTAAATTGGCGGAGACGGAGGGATTCGAACCCTCGGTACCGGATTTACCAGTACGACGGTTTAGCAAACCGTTGGTTTCAGCCACTCACCCACGTCTCCGGATCGCAGCGGCGAGCGGGGCCTATAGCGAGGGGCCGAAAGGGCGGCAAGGGCCGCGCCGGCGCAAAGCGCGACTCGACTCGCCGCAAATCGGATTCGCTTCGTCGCGCGTTCATTGCCGCTTCACCGGGTAAGGACTCTCCTGCCAGCTGGACGCATCCCGCGCGGCGGGGACGGAGGGAACACATGCGCTTGTTCGAACGCTTGCTTCGCCGCGGATGGGCCGCCGCGCTCGCCGCCGCCGCCCTGTTAGCGGCCCCCGCCGCGGCACAGATCGAGACGATCGATCCCAATTCCCGGATCGACGCCGACCTTGGCCAGCCGGCGCAGGTCCCGGCCGAAACGCCCGGCGAGCCGGCCCCCTACGACGACGCGACGACGTATTCGCAGACCCCTCCGCCGGGAGCGCCCGCCGCGGTCGCGCCCGAATGGGCCGACCCGGTGGTGACCAGCAGCAACCCGTCGACCGCCGCCAGCCAGGCGGCCGCGAACCCGGAAGTCGCCGCGGCGCAGGGCGATACCTATAAGAAGGACGACCTGATCGGAGCGGCAGAGGGCGTGTTCGGCAAAGGGGCCGAAGGCCTCGCGCGGATGATCGAGGATCTGCTCGCCAAGCAGGGGGAGCCCAACGCCTACATCGTCGGGCGCGAGGCCGGCGGCGCGTTTGTGGTCGGCGCGCGTTACGGCTCGGGCACGCTCTATCACAAAGTCGAGGGCCAGAAGCCGGTCTACTGGACCGGGCCTTCGGTCGGGTTCGACGTGGGCGCCAACGCGGGCAATACCTTCGTGCTGGTGTACAACCTGCACGACAGCGAGGAGCTGTTCGAGCGCTATCCGGCGGGCGAAGGCGCGGCTTACGCGATCGGCGGGCTCAACGCCTCGTACTTACGCAAGGGCAGCGTGGTGCTGATCCCGATCCGGGTCGGCGCGGGGCTGCGGCTGGGGATCAACGCCGGCTACATGAAGTTCTCGAAGAAGCAGCGCTGGCTGCCGTTTTGACCGTCTAAACAATAATTAGGCTCGGCGCTGCTGATAGCGGCGCTTCGGCGGTTGCGGCACCGCGAGGTTAGCGCGTATCGAGCGGCTCGATGCTCAACCGTCTCGCTCCCCAGGCCCCCGACGCCCTGCTGGCGCTGATCAAGCTGCACAAGGCCGACCCGCGGCCGGGCAAGATCGATCTCGGTGTGGGGGTCTATCGGACGGGGCAGGGCGACACTCCGGTGTTTTCCGCGGTCAAGGCCGCCGAGGCCCGACTGCTCGCGAGCCAGGCGAGCAAGGCTTACCTCGGGCCCGAGGGCGACATGGAGTTCGTCCGCGCGCTGATGCCGTACGTGTTCGGCGCGGGCGATCCGGCGATGGGCGGGCGGATCGAGGGGATGCAAACCCCGGGCGGAACGGGCGGCGTGCGGCTGGCCGTGGCGGTGGCCAAGGCCGCCGGCATCCGGCGGGTTCACATGGGCATGCCCAGCTGGCCCAACCATGCGCAGATCCTAGCCGACCTCGGTCTCGAACTCGCCGCTTTCGAGCATGCCACGCCCGACGGTGCGGCCGATCTGCCGGCGGTGCTGAGCGCGATTGCTTCCGCGCAGGAAGGCGACGCGGTCCTGCTGCACGGCTGTTGCCACAACCCGACCGGGATCGACTACGAGCCCGAGCAGTGGCAGGCGATCGCCGAGGCGCTGCGCGTCAGCCGCGCGCTGCCGATCGTCGACCTCGCTTACCAGGGTCTGGGGCGGGGGATGGAGGAGGACGCGCAGGGCCTTCGGACGGTGCTCGCGCACGTGCCCGAGGCGCTGATCGCCTACAGCTGCTACAAGAATTTGGGGCTCTACCGCGACCGGGTGGGCGCGTTCTATGCGATGGCGGCGGAAGCCGGGCAGCTGCCGGCGATCATGTCCAACGCCGCGTCGCTCGCCCGGGCGACCTGGTCGATGCCGCCCGATCACGGCGCGGCCGCGGTGCGGCTGGTACTGGCCGACGATGGTCTGACCGGCGACTGGCTGGACGAGCTCGGCACGATGCGCGCGCGCATCCGGCAGGTCCGCGAACGCTTGGCCGCCGCGGGGCAAATCGGCGCGGTCGATCTCGCCCCGCTCGCGCGGCAGAACGGGCTGTTCTCGATGCTTGCGCTGAACAGCGGGCAAGTCGCCCGCCTGCGCGACGAGCACGCGATCTATATGGCAGGATCGGGCCGGATCAACGTCGCCGGGCTGACCGAAGCGAAGATCGACCCGTTCCTCGCCGCGCTACGCGCCGTGGCGGGCTAGCCGCGCAGGCCGCGGTCGCGGCTCGCTCGCGCGGGCTAGTTGCGGCCCTTGTTGGTCTGGGTCGGCTTGTCGCCCACCGGCATCGCCATCGCGCCCGCGGCTTCCTGCCCCGGGGTGGTCGCGGGGCCCGCGGCCGCGCGCGGAGCGCCGGCCGCGGCGGCCTCGGCCGCTTCGCCCGCTTCGGCGGCCGGAGCCTCTGCCGCCGGCAGCGGCGGGCCGCCGCCCTGCTGGCGCATGTAGAGAATGATGTTCGCCCGGTCCTGCCCGTTGGACAGGCCCGCGAAGCTCATCTTGGTGCCGGGGGCGAACGCCTTGGGGTTCTTCAGCCAGGCATCCATGTTCTCGTACGACCAGTCGCCGCCGTGGCCCGACAGCGCGCTCGAGTAGGCGAAGCCCGCCGCATGCTTGCCGATCGGCTTGCCGAGCACCCCGTAGAGGTTCGGGCCCTGCTTGGCCGCGCCGCCCTGGTCGAAGGTGTGGCAGGTGCCGCAGCGCCCGATCGCCGCCTTCTCGCCCGCGGCGACGTCGCCGCCGGCGAGCAACACGGCGAGCCCCGGCCCTTCGTCGGCGCCGCCTTCGCTTTCCTCGACCACGCCTTCGATCGGATAGCCCATCTTCTCCGGGCGCTCGGGGCGGTCACCGTGGAAATACTTCGCGCTGACGCTCGACAGGCCGAGCGCGACGATGCCGGAAAACAGGACCCAGCCGGCGGCAGTGTTGAAACGATCGTCCATGCGTAGAGCTATCCCGCAAGAAATGGGGTGGGGGAATGCGATAGGTTTGCGCCGCGCTCTAGTGAGACGCCCGCGCCCACGCAAGCGTTCCGATGGGGCGGGCGCTTGCCCGCCGCAAGCCCCGCCGCTACCCGCGGCAACTGCGATGGACAGCGCCCGTTCCCCCTTCCCGGGCCCGGCCCGGGCGATGGTCGCGGCGATGCAGCGCGCGGCGGCCGCCGATCCCGCGCGCGCGGTGGCCTTTGCCGGCGCGCCGGGAGCGAATTCGCACCGCGCGGCGCTGGAGATGTTTCCCGCCGGCCTGCCGCTGCCGTGCTATTCGTTCGAGGACGCGATCGACGCCGTGAACGCCGGGCGCGCCGGCTGCGCGGCGATTCCGATCGAGAACAGCCAGCACGGCCGGGTGGCCGACATTCATTTCCTGCTGCCCGAAAGCGGCCTCAGCATCGTCGCCGAGCCCTTCCTGCGCATCAACCACGCGCTGATGGCGGTCGGCGACGGGCCCTTCGAGGCAGCCTACAGCCACCCGCAGGCGCTCGGCCAGTCGCGCCGCTTTCTGCGCGCGCGCGGGATCGTTCCGCTCGCCTACGCCGATACCGCCGCCGCCGCAGCCCATGTCGCCGAGCGCGGCGAACCCCGGGTGGCGGCGATCGCCCCGCCGCTCGCGGCCGAGCTCTACGGCCTGAAGATCGTCGCCGCCGATGTCGAGGACGCGCCCGACAACACCACCCGCTTCCTCGCGCTCGCGCGCGAGCCGCTGGCACCCGGGCGGATCGCCGGGCCGGCGATCACGACTTTCGTGTTCGAAGTGAAGAACGTGCCGGCCGCGCTTTACAAGGCGCTCGGCGGGTTCGCCACCAACGGGGTCAACATGACCAAGCTGGAAAGCTACCAGGCGGGCGCAAGCTTCGCGGCGACGATGTTCTACGCCGACATCATCGGCGCCCCCGGCGAGCCGGCGGTCGACCGCGCGCTGGACGAGCTTGCATTCCACTGCAAGGAACTGCGCGTGCTCGGCACCTACCCGCAGGAGCGCGCGCGGGGGTAGTTGCGCAGGGGCGGCCCGCATGCCACCACCCTTGCCGTGACGGGGGCGCGCGCGATGACCGATGCCGGCAAGGCCTGGGAAGCGGTGCGCGCCGACGGCTCGATCCAGTTCGCCCCGGTGCCGCCCCCTCCGCCCGAGCCGCCCCCCGAGCCCGGCTGGCTCGACGCGCTGTTTCGCTGGCTCGGCGACCTGCTCGCCCCCCTCGGCGAAGCGTTGGGGATGAGTTGGCCGGTGTTCAAATGGGTGCTGCTGGCGCTGGGGCTCGCGGCGCTGCTGTGGCTCGTCTGGCGGATGGTCGAGCCGGCGCTCGGCTGGCGCCCGCGCGCCCGCGCCGCTGACGAAGAGGCGAGCTGGGCCCCCGAGACCGGCGCCACGCTCGCACTGCTGGAAGATGCCGACCGGCTGGCGGCGGAGGGCCGCTTCGACGAGGCGACGCACCTGCTGCTCCGGCGCAGCGTCGGCCAGATCGCCGCCGCGCGGCCCGACCTCGTCGATCCGGCGACCACCGCGCGCGAGCTTGCCGCGCTGCCCGCGCTGCCTGCGGGCGCCCGCGCCGCCTTCGGCGCGATCGCCGCGCGGGTCGAGCGCAGCCTGTTCGCACTCCGCGCGCTGGGGGCGGAGGACTGGCGCGCCGCCCGGGAAGCCTATGCCGCGTTCGCGCTCGCCCGCCTGCCCGCCGCGGAGGGCGGCGGATGAAAGGCGCGTTCAACCCGCGCACCGTGCTGGGGCTGCTCGTGTTCGGCGCGCTGGCCTTCCTCGCCATGCTGTGGTTCATCGGCCAGGGGGACACCGGCGACCGTGGGCAGGGCAGCGAAGCGCACGCGTCTGCCCGCGGCCTTGTCGGCTACGCCGCGCTCGCCGCGCTGCTCGAGCGGCAGGGCCACACGGTCAGCCTATCGCGCAGCGAGGGACGGCTCGACGAGCCCGACACGTTGCTGGTGCTCACCCCGACGGTGTGGACTAAGCCGGAGGATATCGCTGCGATCGTGGCCGCGCGCCGGCAGCTCGGCCCGACGCTGGTGATCCTGCCCAAGTGGATCGCGACCGAGCTGCCGCCGGGAACCGAAAAGGCCGAGCCGGGTTGGGTCGCTCTCACCGGACCGATGAAGCCGCCGTTCGCCACCCAAAACGGCGCGACGCTGTCGATGCCGGTCGCGATCGAAGCGTTGAAGCGAGCGGGACCCGACTGGCGGGGCCTCGGTCTCGCCGGAGAGCTGCCGACCGCCAAGTCGGTGATGGCGCTCGAGGGCGGCCCGTGGGTCGGGCTGGTGCGCGATTCGGCGGGGCGCGATCTCGTCGCCTTCGCCGACGACCGCGGCTGCTACCGCGCGCTCGAGACCGCGGCCGGGGTGCCGCCGCTCGGCGACGACGAATGCGAACAGAAATGGGCGGTGACCGCGGTGTTCGAGCCCGACCTGGTCAACAACTGGGGCCTCGCCGACCGCGCCCGCGCCCGGCTGGCGGCGCGGATCGTCGAGCTCGCGAGCGAGGAGCAGAATTTCCCGATCGTATTCGATATGACGCTCGCCGGCTTCGGCGGGCAGCGCAACCTGCTGACCCTCGCGTTCGAGCCGCCGTTCCTCGCCGCAACGCTGTGCCTGATGCTCGCGCTGGCGGTGATCGGCTGGCGCGCGTTCGGTCGTTTCGGTCCGCCGCTCGCCGAGGCGCGCGAGATCGGCTTCGGCAAGAGCCAGCTCGCCGCCAACGCCGCCGGGTTCGTCCGCCGCAGCGGCCGGCTGCACCTGCTCGCGCGCCCGTACGCGGCGCTGGTCGGCCGCCGGCTCGCCGCCGCACTGGGCCTGCGCACGGCGGAACCGCAGGCCATCGACGCCGCGCTCGCCCGCCGCGCGCCCGAAAGCCCGGTTTTCTCCGCGCTCGCCGCGCGGCTCGAACGCGCCCGCCGGCCCTCCGACCTACTGCGCGCCGCCCATGCGCTTCACGACCTCGAAAGGATCCTCCACCGATGACCATGCCGCTCGCCGAAGTGCGCGCCCTCGCCGATGCCATCCGCGCCGAAGTGAGCAAGGCGATCGTCGGGCAGGAAGCGATCGTCGAGCATCTCGCGGTCGCTCTGCTCGCCGAAGGGCATGTGCTGCTCGAAGGGCCGCCGGGCACCGCCAAGACTTTCCTCGCGCAGTGCTTCGCCGCCGCGCTGGGGCTCGACTTCGGGCGCATCCAGTTCACCCCCGACCTGCTGCCCGGCGACATCCTCGGCGCGAACCTGTTCAACTTCCAGACCAGCCAGTTCACCCTAACCCGCGGGCCGGTGTTCTGCGACTTGCTGCTGGCCGACGAGATCAACCGCACCCCGCCCAAGACCCAGGCCGCGCTGCTCGAGGCGATGCAGGAACGCAAAGTGACGCTCAACGGGAGGACTCACCCGCTGCCGGACCGCTTCATGGTGGTCGCCACCCAGAACCCGATCGAGAGCCAGGGGGTCTATCCGCTGCCCGAGGCGCAGCTCGACCGGTTCCTGTTCAAGCTGCTGGTGCCTTACCCGTCGGCAGAGGAAGAGGCGCGCATCGTCGCTCGTTTCGCCCGGCGTCAGGGACCGGTCGCGCCGGCGGAGTTCGGCATCGCTCGGGTCGCCGACGCGGCGCTGCTGGCGCGCGCGAGCGCGGCGCTCGAGCAGGTCACCGTGGCCGAGGCGATCGTCGACTACGTCGTGCGGCTGGTGCGCGCCACCCGCGAGAGCGCCGACCTCGCTAGCGGCGCCTCGCCCCGCGCCGCGGTCGCGCTCGCCGGCGCCGCGCGCGCCCGCGCCGCGCTCGAGGGGCGGGACTACGTCGTGCCCGACGACGTCAAGGCGCTGGCGACCGCCGTGCTGCGCCACCGCCTGATCCTCAGCCCGGCAGCCGAGATCGAGGGTCGGCTGATCGAGGATCTGGTCGCCGGGCTGGTCGAGCGGACCGAGGCCCCGCGATGATCCTCCCGACCGCCCGGACCGCGCTGGTCGCCGCGCTCGCAGCGCCGGTGGCGCTGGTCGTCGCGGCGGCCGCGCCCGGCGCCTGGCCCGTCGCGCCGCTCGCGGTCATCGGCCTGTTGCTGGCGGTGCTGGTCGACGGGGTGCTCGCCGGGCGGCTCGCCGAATGGCGGGTGATCGCGCCGGCCGATGCGGAGGTCGGCGAGCCGATCGCGCTCAAGGTGCTGGTGGACTTCGCCGGGCGGGCCCGAGGCGGCATCGTGGAAGCGAGCGTGGCCGCGGACCCGCGCCTCGCGCCGGCCGGGCGGGTGACGATGCGGCTGCTGCCGGCGGGCGGCGCCTGGCAAGGCGAAACGAGCGTTACCCCGGGCCGGCGCGGCACCGCCGGGCTCGATCGGCTGTGGCTGCGCTGGACCGGCCCGCTCGGCCTCGGCGCGCGGCAGGTCTCGCAGCCGCTGGAGCAGGCGGTGCGGGTGTGGCCCGATCTGTCACCGGTGCGCAGCCCGGCGCTGCAGCATTTCCTGCGCGATGCGGCGGTCGGCATTACCGCGCGCCGGGTGCGCGGCGATGGAACGCAGTTCGAGGCGCTCAGCGAGTACCAGCCCGGCATGGACCGCCGGCGGATCGACTGGAAGACCAGCGCGCGCCACACCCGCCTGCTCGCCCGCGAGAACGAGGCCGAGCGCGGCAACCAGATCGTCTTCGCGTTCGACTGCGGCCAGACGATGTGCGAGCCGGTGGACGGCCTGCCGCGGATCGACCGGGCGGTGTCCGCCGCGCTCACCGCGGCCTGGGTGGCGATCAAGGGCGGCGACCGGGTAAGCCTGTTCGGCTTTGCCCGCCGGCCCGAGGTGATGACCCCGTTTTTCGGCGAGACCCGCGCCTTCCACCGGCTGCAAGCGGCCGCCGCGGCGCTCGATTACCATGCCGAGGAGCCAAACTTCACCCTTGCGCTGGCGACGCTCTCGGCCCGGCTCAAGCGCCGCAGCCTGATCGTGCTGTTCTCCGACTTCACGGACCCGACCAGCGCCGAGCTGATGGTCGAAAGCCTCGGCCGGCTGGTCGAGAGGCATCTCGTGCTGTTCGTCACGCTGGAGGATGTCGAGCTCGGCGCGCTGCAGGCGGCCGAGCCCGCCAGCCTCGACGCGCTGGCCACCGCGGTCGCCGCCGCCCCGCGCCCCCGCCCGCGC
>JBGSBH010000093.1:0-8543 GCA_041730635.1 Cypionkella sp. | reverse complement strand
TGTTCATCATGGCCAAGATGGTCAGCTTCGAAATCTAGCACGGGCGAGCAAGCAGCGATGATCACCAACGCACCAGGGCCCACGCTCCTCGGCTTCGACGTCATGCTCGTCGGGACGCTGCTCGCCGGCGTCGCAGCGCTGGCGATGATCTTCGCGCTCTATGCCGCGGTCACGATCAAGGATCCGATGTCCAAGCGGGTCAAGGCCCTGAACGCCCGCCGCGAGGAGCTGAAGGCCGGCATCGTCAAGACCAACGCCAAGAAGCGCACCAGCCTCGTCCGGCGCAGCGAGGGGACCGACAAGGTCAAGGAAACGCTGGCGAACATGAAGGTTCTCCAGCAGAGCCAGATCGAGGTCATCCAGCAGAAGCTCGCCTGGGCCGGCTATCGCAACAAGGAGCTGGCGGTCTACGTGATCGGCGCGCGGATGGTCGTGCCGATCGTGTTCGGCCTGATCGCCTTCATCGTCGTCTACGCGATGGACTACTTCCCCGAGTGGGGCAGCATGAAGCGGCTGTTCGCGCTCACCGCTGCGGTCGGCCTGGGCTACAAGGCGCCGGAGATCTTCCTCAAGAACAAGGCGACCAAGCGGACCGATCTCATCCGCAAGGGGCTCCCCGACGCGCTCGACCTGCTGGTGATCTGTGCCGAGGCCGGCCTCACCGTCGACGCTGCGTTCAACCGCGTCGCCAAGGAGCTCGGCCGCGCCTACCCCGAACTGGGCGACGAGTTCGCGCTGACCGCGATCGAGCTGTCGTTCCTGACCGAGCGGCGGATGGCGTTCGAGAACCTCGCCTACCGCGTCAATCTCGACAGCGTGAAGGGCGTGGTCACGACGATGATCCAGACCGAACGCTACGGCACCCCGCTCGCCTCGGCGCTGCGAGTGCTCTCGGCCGAGTTCCGCAACGAGCGGATGATGCGCGCCGAGGAAAAGGCCGCGCGGCTGCCGGCGATCATGACCGTGCCGCTGATCCTGTTCATCCTGCCGACGCTGTTCATCGTCATCCTCGGGCCCGCTGCCTGCTCGATCGGCGACGCCTTCGCCGGCGGGGGCCCGGGCAGCTAGCCCGCGGCCTAGAGCGCGTCGGGCTCGAGCTCGCCGACCGCAGCCCGCACGCGGGCGAGCATGGCGGCGAAGGCCGCGCGCTCGTCGGGCGTGAAGCCGTCGAACAACTGCCGCTCCATGTCGCGCGCCAGCGGCATGATCCGTCCGTGCATCGCCCGCCCCTCGGGCGTCAGCTCGAGATGGTGCGAGCGGCCGTCACGCGCGTTGGCGCTACGCGCGGCGAGCCCGCGGTCCTCGAGCGCCCGGCAGGCGCGGTTGACCGCGACTTTGTCCATCAGCGTCGCCGCGGTCAGCTCGCGCTGGGTCCGCGCACCGGCGTCGCCGAGCACTGCCATCACCCGCCACTCGGGGATCCGCAAGCCGAACTCCCGGCGATAGACTTCCGCCACCCGGGTCGACACCGCGTTCGAAGTGACCGACAGCAGGTACGGCAGGAAGTCGGCGAGGCGCGTGGAGGCAGGGGCAGCCGTCATTCGTAGCGCGGCTGCTCCCACCAGGGGTAGAAGTCGGGCATGTTCGCGCTGACGGTGTCGGGATAGGCCGGCGCCCGCTTCTCGAGGAACGAGGCGATCCCCTCGCGCGCGTCGCCGCTGCGGCTGAGGCGATAGATCGCTCGGCTGTCGATCCGGTGCGCGGCCATCGGGTGCTCGGCCGAAGACAGCCGCCAGAGCATCGCGCGGGTCATCGCGACCGACACCGCCGAGGTGTTCTCGGCGATCTCGTGAGCCAGCGCGAACGCGGCATCGAGCAGCTCGCCCGGCGGATGGACCGAGCGCACGAGCCCCTTGGCGAGCGCTTCCTGCGCGTCGAAAATCCGCCCGGTCATGCACCATTCGAGCGCTGTCGGCATGCCCACCAGCCGCGGCAGAAACCAGCTCGAGGCGGCCTCGGGCGTGATCCCGCGGCGGGCGAAGACGAACCCGAACCGCGCGCTGTCGGCGGCGAGGCGCATGTCCATCGGCAGCTGCATCGTCGCGCCGACCCCGACCGCGACCCCGTTGCAGGCGGAGATCAGCGGTTTCTTCACGTCGAACAGCCGCAGCGTCAGCCGCCCTCCGCCGTCGCGCACCCGCTCGTCCGACAAGTCCTGGACCGTCTCAGGGTCGGAAAAGACATGCCCCCCGCCCTCGGGCGTCAGGTCGGCACCGGCGCAGAACGCGCGCTCGCCGTGCCCGGTGAAAACGACCGCGCGCACCCGGTCGTCGGCGTCCACCTCGTCCATCGCGTCGATGATCTCGGCCATCATCGTGCGGGTGAACGCGTTCATCTTCTCGGGGCGATGCAGCGTCACCAGCGCCACCGGCCCGTCGATCTCATATTTGATCTGGGTGTAGGTCATGACATTGAAGTTTACACGCCTGTGACGCCTGTGACAGTGTCCTGAGGCAAAAAAGAAGCGCCCTCCACACCGCCTCGGAGAGCGGGATGGAGGGCGCCGGAAATCGTCATCGGCCTTGCCCTAGCGCATTCGCCGGGGTGTAGGAAAACGGTTTATCGCGGCGCCATCCGGATCGCGCCGTCGAGGCGGACGTCCTCGCCGTTGAAATAGCCGTTCTCGATCATGCACATCGCCAGCATCGCGTATTCCTCCGCATTGCCGAGCCGCTTGGGAAACGGCACCGATGCAGCGAGCGCATCCTTCACCGCCTGCGGCGCGGCGTTCATCAACGGGGTGTTGAAGATGCCCGGCAGGATGGTGTTCACCCGGATGCCTTCGCTCATCAGGTCGCGCGCGATCGGCAGCGTCATCCCGACGACCCCGCCCTTCGACGCCGAGTAGGCCGCCTGGCCCATCTGCCCGTCCTCCGCCGCGACACTGGCGGTGTTGACGATCGCCCCCCGCTCGCCGTCCTCGAGCGGATCGAGCGTCAGCATCCCGGCGGCCGACTTGGCGATGCAGCGGAACGTGCCGACGAGGTTGATCTGGATGATCCAGTTGAACGCATCGAGCGGGAAGTGCTTGATGCTGCCGTCGGTCTTGGAGCGGCTGGCGGTCTTGATCGCGTTGCCGGTACCCGCGCAATTCACGAGGATGCGTTCCTGCCCGTGCGCCTCGCGGGCCTTGGCGAACCCGGCGTCGACCGAGGCATCGTCGGTCACGTTGACCTCGCAGAACACCCCGCCGATCTCCGCCGCGACCGCTTCGCCCTTTTCCGCCTGCAGGTCGAAGATCGCGACCTTCGCTCCCTTGGCGGCGAGCGCGCGGGCGGTCGCGGCGCCGAGGCCCGAAGCCCCCCCGGTGATCACGGCGGCGGTGTTGCTGTCTACATTCATGAGTGCCAGTTCCTCCAATAGCGAGCACGAGGGGCGCCAAGCGGCGAAGCCAGCGGCATGGCGGGACAGGTTCCGGAATGCAACGGGTCTTTGCGGGGGTTCGCGTGGGTCAGAGGACCCGCTTGACCTTCACCGACGAGCCGTTGTCGAACACCATGACGTAGCTGCCGAGCGGCCCCCGCTTGATGGTGACCTTCTTCGATTGCATGACCTTCAACCGCAGCCTGGACAGGTCGGTCTGCGCCCAGCGCGCGCCGTCGTCGAGCACGATCTGCAGCTTGCCGTCGCGGCCTTGCGTGATCGAGCGCACCCCGGCCTCGATCTCCTGCAGTTCCTGGTCCTCGGGGTCGTCCTTGCTGCGGCTGAAGATGCCGAGGCGGATGTCGCCGAGGCCGAACAAGCCGCGCTTGGCCTTTTTCACCTGCTCGCGGTCGGCGAAGATCACCTCGCCGGCGCTGTCCGCGCTCTGGATCGTGCGCACCGCCTGATCGAAGCAGGCCAGACGCTGGCCCGCGTCGGCGATCGCCTGGCAGGCATAGAGCGCGTCGATCTCCTTCGGCCGCGGCGGCGGATCGTCGGCGGCCGCCGCGGGCAAAGCCCATCCCGCGGCGATCAGCGCCGCGCCGGGCAGAAACGCACCCTTCATCATCCCGTATCCCCTCCGCTCGCCGGCTAGACCGCTTCGATGATCGTCACGTTGGCGACGCCGCCCCCTTCGCACATCGTCTGGAGACCGTAGCGGCCGCCGCGCGCGTGAAGCGCGTTGAGCAAGGTCGCCATCAGCTTGGTGCCGCTCGCCCCCAGCGGGTGGCCCAGCGCGATCGCGCCGCCGTTGACGTTGAGCTTCGCCGGATCGGCACCGGTATGCTGCAGCCAGGCCATCGGCACCGGGGCGAACGCCTCGTTCACCTCGTACAGATCGATGTCGTCGATCTTGAGCCCGGCCTTGCCGAGTGCCTTGTCGGTCGCGAACAGCGGCTCTTCCAGCATGATCACCGGGTCCCCGGCGGTGACCGTGAGCGTGTGGATGCGCGCCCGCGGGGTGAGCCCCAGCTCCTTGAGCGCGCTCTCCGAGACGATCAGCGCGGCGCTGGCCCCGTCGCAGATCTGGCTCGAACTCGCAGCGGTGATCTTGCCGCCTTCCTTCAGCAGCTTCACGCCGGCGATCCCTTCGAGCGAAGCGTCGAACCGGATACCTTCGTCCACCGTGTGCTCGGCCTGCCCTTCGGGAGTGTCGACGGTGATCGGCACGATCTCCCGCTGGAACGCGCCGCCCTGGGTCGCGGCGATCGCCTTCTGGTGGCTGTCGTAGGCGAAGCGGTCGATCTCGTCCTTGGTCATCCCGTACTTGTCGGCGATCATCTCCGCGCCGGCGAACTGCGACCACATGATCCCGGGGTATTTCGCCTCGAGCCCGGGCGACTTGTAGTGCCCCATCCCCTCTTTCATGTGGAAGGTGAGGTTGGTGCCCATCGGCACCCGGGTCATGCTCTCGACGCCGGCAGCGATGACCGCGTCCTGAGTGCCGCTCATCACCGCCTGCGCGGCGAACTGGATCGCCTGCTGCGACGATCCGCACTGGCGGTCGATCGTCACCGCGGGGCACGATTGCGGCAGGCTCTGCGAAGCGAGCACCGCCATCCGCCCGACCTGCATCGACTGCTCGCCGGCCTGGGTCACGCAGCCCATCACCCCGTCGTCCACCCGCGCCGGATCCAATCCGGTGCGGCCGACCAGGGCGTCGAGGGTCTTCGCGGCGAGATCGACCGGGTGCACCCCGGCCAGCCTGCCGCCGCGGCGGCCCCCCGCGGTGCGGACGGCATCGACGATATAGGCGGCGGGCATGGCTTCTCCTCGGGCAAGCGGTCGGCAACTTGAGCGCCGCACGCTAGGGCGCGCCGCACCGGCCGGTCAAGCATCGCCGCATCGGTCCGATCAGGCGGCCCGCGCGAACCCGCGGATTTGCGCCCGGCGCAACCTGTGGTGTCGGCGCAACACAGCGCGGCCATTCCCGTAGGCGGGCCTTGAAATCTTTTGCTTCGCGACCGGCGACTTGGCAAAGGGCCCCATCCACAAGCAGGTGGGGCGGATGCGCGTGGGCGCCGTGCCCGATCGGCCTGGGGGGCAGGCAAGGCGGTCAGGGCCGCCGGTCTCTTGAGAAAAGGGAACACTATCGTGAAGTTTCAGCAGATTCTGAAGGCGAGCTCGGCCACCGCCGTCCTCGGCCTTGCTCTGGCATCGCAGCCCGCGTTCGCGCAGGTCGTGCCGGCGACCGACGAGACCACCGAAGGGCAGGACGAAGACGTCATCATCGTCACCGGCTCGCTCATCCAGAACCCCAACCTCGAGCGCTCGGCCCCGGTCAACGTGACCACCGAGGGCGAGATCGAGCTCAAGCAGGCGACCAACGCGGAAAACCTGCTGCGCGAGGTCCCGGGCGTGGTGCCGAACATCGGCGGCAACACCAACAACGGCAATAACGGCACGGCCCGCGTCGACCTTCGTGGCCTCGGCTCGAACCGCAACCTGGTGATGCTGAACTCGACCCGCATCGTCCCCTCGGACACGTTCGGCGCGGTCGACCTCAACAACATCCCGGTCGCGCTGATCGAGCGTGTCGACGTCCTGACCGGCGGCGCCTCGACCATCTACGGCGCGGACGCGGTGACCGGCGTGGTGAACTTCATCACCAAGCAGGACTTCGCCGGGATGGACCTGCAGCTGACCAACGAGATCACCGAGCGGGGCGACGGCAACCGCGTGCGCGCGGACCTCGTGCTCGGCGCCAACTTCGACGACGGCCGCGGCAACGCGGTGCTGTCGGTCGGCTACATGCAGGCCGACCCGATCTACTTCGGCCAGCGCGACCTCGGCCAGTGCGTCGTCAACTCGCTGACCGGCTTCTGCGGCGGCGACTCGCCGACCGCCACCCCGACCTCGTTCGGCTTCGCCAACGTCGCCGGCAACCTGCAGGTCAGCCCGGGCGGCAACTCGCTGGTGCCGCAGTATTCGCTGTTCAACTTCAACCCGTTCAACATCTACCAGGTGCCTTACGAGCGCTTCAACAGCTACGGCGAAGCGCACTACGAGGTGTCGGACCGGGTGACCGTGTACGGCCGCGGACTGTTCTCGAAGAACACCGTGTCGACGATCATCGCGGCCTCGGGCGTGTTCGGCGAATCGCTGACCGTGCCGGGCAACAACCCGTTCCTGCCCGCCGGCATCCGCGACCAGCTGTGCACGATCAACGGCATCGCGCTGGGCACGGCGTGCAACACCAACCCGGCGATCCCGCTCGGGGTGGTCTACCGCCGTTCGGTCGAGCTCGGGCCCCGCATCTCCGAATACGTCAGCAACGTGTTCGACCTGAAGGCGGGCGTGACGGTCAACCTGTTCGGCAACGTCGATTTCGACATCTACGGTGCCTACGGCGAATCCGAGCGTGACGAGACCCGCAAGGGCTACGTCGCCCGTTCGCGCCTGCAGCAGGCGCTGAACGCCAACAACACCACCACTTGCACGGTCACCACCAACGGGTGCGTCCCGCTCAACCTGTTCGGCCAGCCGGGCAGCATCACCCCCGAGCAAGCCGCCTTCATCGGCGGCGTGACCAGCACGGTCACCCAGGCTTCGTCGCTGTCGCAGGTGCACGCGCAGATCGGCGGCGACGTCGGCTACACGCTGCCCTGGGCATCGGAGCCGGTGGCGTTCGCGATCGGTGCCGAGCAGCGCAAGTACTTCGCGGCGCAGCGCCCCGACAACCTGGCCTCGGTGCCGGGCGAGCTCGGCGGCGCCGGCGGCGCGGTGGTTCCGTTCGAAGGCCGTTACCGGGCCCGCGACGCGTTCGCCGAACTCGTCCTGCCGATCGCCAGCGACCGTCCGTTCTTCAACGAACTGACGCTCGAGGCCGGCGTCCGCCGCTCGTGGTACGATGTCGACGCGCCGGGTGATCCGTCGTTCTCGGCCACCACCTGGAAGGTCGGCGGCACGTTCTCGCCGGTGCCGGCGGTGACGTTCCGGGCGAACTACACGAAGGCGGTGCGCGCCCCGAACATCTTCGAGCTGTTCCGCCCGCAGAGCACGCAGCTGACCAACCTCGCGACCGATCCGTGCGCGGGTGCTGCTCCGACCACCAACGCCACGCTTCGTGCGGTCTGCCTTGCGCAGGGCGCCCCGGCGGCGTCGATCGGCAGCATCCAGGATCCGGCGGCCGGCCAGGCCAACGTTACCGTCCGCGGCAGCACCGCGCTGCAGCCGGAAACCGCCAAGACCTTCACGGTCGGCGTGCTGCTGCAGCCCGAGACCTACCTGTCGGGCTTCACGATGTCGCTCGACTACTATCGGATCAACGTCACCGACGCGATCAACGCGCCGCTGCCGGGCGATCTGATCGCGGCGTGCTTCGGCAGCCTGTCGGCGGCTTCGGCGACCGATCCGGACTGCACCAGCATCCGGCGTAACCCGGCGACCGGCCGTCTGAGCGGTTCGCCCGCGACGACCCCGGGCCTGTTCGCCCCGCTGAGCAATGCCGGCCGCCTGTTCACCGACGGGTTCGATCTCGTCGCGAACTACCGCACCGACCTCGGGTTCGCCGATCTCGACCTGAACTTCTCGGGCAACTACACCCGGCGCTCGTTCTTCGACGCTTCGCAGGCGAGCGCGGCGAACCGGTTCCCGGACTGCCCGGGCATCTACAGCGCCAACTGCGGCATCGCGATCGGTGGCCTGCAGCCGAAGTTCAGCTGGAGCCAGCGCACCACGCTCGGCTTCGACGGGGTCGACGTGTCGCTGCTGTGGCGCCACATCGGCGAGTTCGAGTACGAGTTCGCCAACAATCCGGGGATCGGCCAGCCGAACCCGGGCAACCTGCCCCGCTCGCTGTTCCGCGGCGCGATCACCGGGACCGGTCCGTTCGTGGGCCAGCAGGTCGACCTCAACCGGATCAAGGCGTACGATTACTTCGACCTCAGCGCGCGCTTCAAGGTTCTCGAGAACCTGACGCTGACCACCACCGTGTTCAACCTGTTCGACAAGGAGGCCCCGCTGCTCGGCGGCCAGGCCGGTACGACCAGCGCGAACAGCGGCAACACCTATCCGTCGACCTACGACGTGATCGGCCGCCGCTACAGCGTTACCGCCCGCCTGCAGTTCTAAGCGGACGGCGCATCGCGCAACAAAGAAGGGGGGGGGGGGGGGGGGCC
>JBGSBH010000092.1:0-8575 GCA_041730635.1 Cypionkella sp. | reverse complement strand
CTGCACTTCACGCCCGAATTGATGGCGGGCTTGGCCGAGGCCGGCATTGCGCACGAGACTCTCACGCTGCACGTCGGCGCGGGAACTTTCCTCCCGGTCAAGGCCGATGAGACCGCCGACCACGTCATGCATGCCGAATGGGGGCGGATCGATGCCGCCACCGCCGATCGCCTCAACGCCGCCCGCGCCGCCGGGGGCCGGGTGATCGCGGTCGGCACCACGCCGCTGCGCCTGCTCGAAAGCGCCGCGAGCGACGACCCCGGCGCGGGGACCGGGGCAGGCGGCACGATCCGCGCGTTCGAAGGCGACACCGCGATCTTCATCACCCCCGGCTACCGCTTCAAGGCGGTCGACGGGTTGATGACCAACTTCCACCTGCCGAAATCGACGCTGTTCATGCTCGTCAGCGCGCTGATGGGCCGCGAGCGGATGCAGGCGGTCTACGCCCACGCGATCGCGCGGCGCTACCGCTTCTACAGCTACGGCGATTCCTCGCTGCTGTTGCCGTGAACCGCTATTCGGTGGTGCGCCCGTCGAAATGCTCGTGCGCCGAGTGCGCTTCCTCGGGGGTCTTGTGCACGGTGCCCTCGACATGCTCGGGCGGGCCGTAGATCGTGTAGAGCTTCAAGGGCTCGCTGCCGGTGCAGCGCACGTTGTGCCGGGCGCCCTGGGGCACGATCACCGCGTCGTCGGCTTTCACCCGATAGACATTGTCGTCCACCGTGACCTCGCCCTCGCCGGCCTCGAAACGGAAGAACTGGTCGCGGTCCTCGTGCACTTCGGCGCCGATGTCGCAGCCCGGCGGGATGCTCATCAGCACGAGCTGGAGGTTGTGGCCGGTATAGACCACGTGCCGGAAATCCGCGTTGGCCTCGGTCGCGGTTTCGATATTGTCGTGATAGCCTTTCATGGGTCCTCCGTTCGGCAGGATTACGAGCGATCGGCGTTGCCGTTCCCCGCCGGCGGCGGGCGGATTTGACGATCGCCGGCCCGCCGACCACAGTCGTCCGCCGATGGACCCGATTCTCGACATCGCCGGGCTGACCAAGGTCTATCCCGGCGGGCTTCGGGCGCTCGACCGGGTCGACCTGCAGATCCGCCGCGGCGAAATCTTTGCGCTGCTGGGTCCCAACGGGGCCGGCAAGACCACGCTGATCGGCGCGGTGTGCGGGATCGTCCGCCCGAGCGGCGGCACGATCCGCGCGTTCGGGCAGGACATGGCGCACCACTGGCGCGATGCCCGCCGGCGGATCGGGCTGGTGCCGCAGGAACTCGGGTTCGACATGTTCGACACCGTCGAGCGGCAGGTCGCCTATTCGCGCGGGCTGTTCGGCCGCGCGCCCGATCCGGCGCGGATCGAGCAAGTCCTGCGCAGCTTGAGCCTGTGGGACAAGCGGGGCGACCAGATCCGCGCGCTGTCGGGCGGGATGAAGCGCCGGGTGCTGATCGCCAAGGCGCTTGCCCACGATCCCGAGCTGCTGTTCCTCGACGAGCCGACCGCCGGCGTCGACGTCGAATTGAGGCGCGACATGTGGCGCCAGATCGATGCCTTGCGCCAGAGCGGGGTGACGGTGATCCTCACCACCCACTACATCGAGGAAGCGGAAGGGATGGCCGACCGCGTGGGGGTGATCGACAAGGGCCGCCTGCTGCTGGTCGACGACAAGGCCGCGATCATGGCGCAGCTCGGCCGCACCGAGGCGCGCTTCCGCCTGGCGCAGCCGCTCGCCGAGGTGCCGGGCTCCTTATGCGCCTATCCGCTCCATCTCGAAGACGGCGGCGCCACGCTCGCCTATCGCGGCGGCGACGGGGCGGGGCGCGGCAAGGCGGAGGTCGCCGCGATCGCCCAGGCGCTCGCCAGGGCCGACATCGCCTACACCGCGCTCGACCAGAAGGAGAGCAGCCTCGAGGATATCTTCGTCGGCCTCGTCGAGCGCAAGGAGGCCGCGGCGTGATCGGCTGGCGCTCGACCTATGCGATCTACCGGAACGAGCTCGCCCGCTTCCGGCGCACGGTGTTCGGCTCGCTGGTCTCGCCGGTGCTGACGACGAGCCTCTACTTCATCGTCTTCGGCGCGGCGATCGGCGGGCGGATGAGCGACGTCGGCGGCGTACCCTACGGCGCGTTCATCGTGCCCGGCCTCTTGATGCTGACGCTGCTCAGCGAGAGCACCAGCAACGCGAGCTTCGGGATCTACATGCCGCGCTTCACCGGGGCGATCTACGAGCTGCTTTCGGCGCCCGTCGGCGTCGCCGAGACGCTGCTCGGGTTCGTCGGCGCGGCGGCGACCAAGAGCCTGATCCTCGCCAGCGTAATCCTCCTCACCGCGACGCTGTTCGTCGATTACCGCATCGAGCACCCGCTGCTCGCGCTGGTCTTCATCGTGCTCGTCTCGGCGAGCTTCTCGCTGCTCGGCTTCATCCTCGGCATCTGGGCGGAGGGGTTCGAGAAGCTGCAGATGGTGCCGATGCTGATCCTCACCCCGCTGACGTTCCTTGGCGGCACGTTCTATTCGATCGACATGCTGGCCGAGCCATGGCGCACGGTCGCGCTGTTCAACCCGATCGTCTACCTGGTGAACGGGCTGCGCTGGACGTTCTACGGCGAGGCCGACGTCAGCATCGGCGTCTCGCTCGGCCTGACGCTCACCTTCCTCGCCATATGCGTCGCGGTGATCGCGTGGATCTTCCGCAGCGGCTGGCGGCTGCGGAGCTAGTCGGCCCTTCGAGACGGGCTCTCGGCCCTTGGCCTCGACCCCTCCTCAGGGCGAACGGGGGAGGCTGAAATCTCCGTTGGGGGTGGGCTTGCCGACGGCCCTTGGTGGCGACTCTCGCCCTGCCTCCATCCCTCCCCGGGACGAATGGCGGACACGAGAAAAAATATCCGTTCGTCCTGAGGAGGGTTGAAGCCGCAGGCTGAAAACCCGTCTCGAAGGACGCTCTCGAGCAAAGTCGGGAGCGCCAGCCCCCTCGACTTCGCTCGAGGCGAACGGCAGGGGCGGCGAAATGAACCCCCGCTTCCAGTTCACCATCCACGCCCGCGACGGCAAGGCGCGCGCCGGCACCATCGCCATGCGGCGCGGCGAGATCCGCCCGCCCGCGTTCATGCCGGTCGGCACCGCCGCCACGGTCAAGGCGATGAAGCCTGAAACCGTGCGCGCCACCGGCGCCGACGTGATCCTCGGCAACACCTACCACCTGATGCTGCGCCCGGGGGCCGAGCGGGTGGCGCGGCTCGGGGGCTTGCACGCCTTCATGAACTGGCCCCGCCCGATCCTCACCGACAGCGGCGGCTACCAGGTGATGAGCCTCGCCGACTTGCGCCGCCTCAGCGAGGAAGGGGTCGCCTTCCGCAGCCATATCGACGGCTCGAAGCACCTGCTGACGGCCGAGCGCTCGATGGAGATCCAGCGGCTGCTCGGATCGGACATCGTGATGGCCTTCGACGAATGCCCGCGCGCCGACCGCCCGCTGGCCGAGATCGAGGCGAGCATGGAGCGCTCGATGCGCTGGGCGGCGCGCAGCCGCGCGGCGTTCGATGCGGGCGCGGAGCACGCCGGGCGATCGGCGCTGTTCGGCATCCAGCAGGGCGCGCTCGACGAGCGCCTTCGCGCGCGCTCGGCCGCAGCGCTCATGGAGATCGGCTTCGACGGCTACGCGATCGGCGGGCTCGCGGGGGGGGAAGGGCAGGCGGCGATGTTCGCCACGCTCGACTTCGCGCCGGGCCAGCGCCCCGAGCACGCCCCGCGCTACCTGATGGGGGTCGGCAAGCCCGACGACCTGGTGGGGGCTGTCTCACGCGGCGTCGACATGTTCGACTGCGTGCTGCCGACCCGCTCGGGCCGCAACGGGCAGGCGTTCACCTGGGCCGGCCCGGTCAACTTGCGCAACGCGCGCCACGCGGAAGACGCCGGCCCGCTCGACCCGCGCTGCGCCTGCGCCGTGTGCACCACCTACACCCGCGCCTACCTCCACCACCTGACCAAGGCCGGCGAGATGCTCGGCGCGATGCTGCTGACCGAGCACAACCTCGCCTTCTACCAGGCGCTGATGGCGGCCATGCGCGCGGCGATTGGGGAGGGGCGGATGGCAGCGTTCGCGGCCGACTTCGCGCGGGATTATCGTGCTGCCGCTCGAACCGATTGAGCCGAGCCTTTCGCCCGTCTATGCCGAAAGACGGCAGGCGTGACACGGTAATATTCTCGCGGCCGTAGCACGGCCTTCGGGCCGGAGCGCGATGTGGGGTTTCCGGGAAACCGGATGCGGGGCCCCACCGCCTGCCGTCCGCCTCCGTTTGACACCACCAGCTCCGTCACCCCGGGCTTGACCCGGGGTCGGGCTACTCTTCGCCACGCGCGCAGAAGGAAGCCTTAGCCCGGATCAAGTCCGGGCCGACGAGGAATGGCTGCTCGTAACCTCCCCGCCCCCTTTATCGTCACCCCGGTCTTGACCCGGGGTTGGGCTTCCTTCGCCGCCCGCAAAAAAAAGAAGCCTTGTCCCGGGTCAAGCCCGGGACGACGATGAGCTTGGCGACAGGGTGCACCCCTCAGCTCACGTCCGAAACGTCTTCCCGCCTGCAAGGCGGGCGCTGCGATGCGCAAGTGGATGGGACCCCGCGCTGACGTCCGAAACGTTTTTCGATTATGAGTCGACGGCTTCGATGCCCGCATCCACTGCGGACATTACGGCCAATCCACCTTGCCGATCAAGCGCCCCCGTTGCACACCCGCGCGCATGACCAACACGCTCTACTACGGCGACAATCTCGAGGTGCTGCGCGAGCATATCGCCGATGCGAGCGTGGACCTCATTTACCTCGACCCGCCGTTCAACTCGAACGCCAGCTACAACGTGCTGTTCAGGGCGCCGAGCGGCGGCGGGACCGACGCCAGCATCGAGGCGTTCGACGACACCTGGCAGTGGGGCCCGGCGGCGGAGGACGCGCTGGCCGACATCCGCTCCTCCGGCAACCACAAGCTGCACACGCTGATGGGCGCGATCCGCCCCGCGCTCGGCGACAACGCGCTGATGGCCTACTTGGCGATGATGGCGGTGCGGCTGGTCGAGCTTCACCGCGTGCTCAAGGACACGGGCAGCCTCTACCTCCACTGCGACCCGACAGCGAGCCACTACCTCAAGCTGGTGCTCGACGCGGTGTTCGGCGCGGAGAACTACCGGAATGAAATCGTGTGGAAACGGACGTTCGCGCACGGCGACCCGCGCTATGGCTTTGGCGATGTCACGGATACCATCTTTTTCTACACGCGCGGACGAAAATTCACCTTCAACCGCGTCTACAGGAGTCTTTCACCACAAGAGATCGAGCAGAAGTACAGGCACATCGACGCTGATGGCCGGCGTTGGCAGTCCGTCACACTGCGGAGCCCTAGTCCTAGGCCAAACCTACATTACCTATACACGGCATCGAACGGCCTGACCTATACCCCCCATTGCAATGGATGGTCCTGCAACATCGAGCGGATGCGGACTTACGACCGCGAGGGGCGCTTACACTTTCCCGGCAGCGTTGAGGGCGCGCTCCGCCTCAAGATGTTCGCCGACGAAAGCCCGGGTCACTTAGTTCAAAACCTTTGGGACGACATCCCGCCGATCTCCTCCCAGGCCCAAGAACGCCTCGGCTACCCCACGCAAAAGCCCCGCGCGTTGCTCGAGCGGATCATCGCCGCCTCGTCCAACCCCGGCGACGTGGTGCTCGATCCGTTCTGCGGTTGCGGCACCGCGGTCGATGCGGCGCAGAAGCTCGGGCGGCGGTGGATCGGGATCGATGTCACCCACCTCGCGATCGGGCTCATCGAGAAGCGGATGCACGAAGGCTACGACACCGACCAGGGGCCGCTGCAATTCGACGTGATCGGCGTGCCCAAGGACAAGGACAGCGCGCTGCGCCTCGCCGCGGAGAAGCCGCACGACTTCCAGAACTGGTTCTGTTTGAAGGTCGGCGGCTATCCCCTGGACGGCGGGCGCAAGGGCGCCGACCGCGGGGTGGACGGGCATTTCTACCCCTACGAGAACAGCCGCGACACCAGCACCGGGGTGATCAGCGTCAAGGCGGGGCAGAACATCGGCGTCGCGATGATCCGCGACTTGCGCGGGGTGATGGAGCGCGAGGGATACCCGTTCGGGCTGTTCCTCTCCGCCTACGAGCCGACCGGCCCGATGAAGGCCGAGGCGGCGGCCGCCGGCGTGCACGAGAACGACTTCGGCCGGTTCCCCCGCCTCCAGATCCTAACCCCCGCCGATCTGTTTCACGGCGCCGGCGCGAAGCTTCCTCCGCTCGCCCCGATCAACCGCCGCCACGCGCGCGTGGAAACCCGCGCCAGCCACAAGGCCGGCGGGCAGGGGAGCCTGCTGTGATACCGGGTGCGCGCTGCATCGGACCCGAGGGAACAAAAAAAGAACTTTCCTACATCCCCCTTCCTGTGGCTTAAGCTGGCGGATGGAACACACCCGTATCGAGCCGGCCGAGCCGGCGACCGCCGCCGACCCTGCCGCCGCGCGGGTCGAGGCGCCCGACGTCCGCCACGATGGCTGGACCCCTGAAAAGCAGGCGCGCTTCCTGCGCGAGCTCGCCGCCACCCATTGCGTCAGCCAGGCGGCCCGCAGCGTCGGGATGGCCCGGCAGTCGGCCTACCGGCTGCGCGCGCGGCTGAAGGGCGAACCGTTCGACATCGCCTGGCGCGCCGCGCTCCAGCGACAGCTCGACGCGCTCCACGATGCTCTCGTCGAGCGCGCGATCCACGGGGTCGAGGTCCCGCATTTCCATAACGGCGAGCTGATCCATGTCTCGCGTCGCTTCGACGAGCGGACGGCGCTCGCGCTGCTCGCCGCGCGGTCCGAAGGCGGGCCCGCCGCGCGCTGCTATGCTGCCGAGGACGAGCAGATCGACATCGCCGACTTCGACGCGCTGATGACCCGGATCGAGCACGGCGACGAGCGCTGGCGCCGCAACCGCCGCCGGCGTTGACGACGGCGGGCGCCTTCCAGGCGGGAAAACCTGTCACCTGTCACCTTGGCGACAAAAGGCATTGTTAACAGTAACTTGTGACAGTAACTTGAGAGTGACACCCTGTCACTTTCGTCACCCGCAAACAGCAAGGGCGGCCCCGCAGGACCGCCCTCCGTGCGAGCCCCTGCGAGGGCAGGGACCTCGTGCGATAGCCCATAAGGCCTGAGGCCCCAGCCTTCGCCGGGGCTCACGTCAGCGCGAATAGAACTCGACCACCAGGTTGGGTTCCATCGTGACGGGGTAGGGCACCTCGTCGAGCTTGGGCACGCGGGTGTAGGTCACCTTGTCGGTGCCGTCGGCGCTGACGTAGTCGGGAATGTCGCGCTCGGGCAGGCTCTGCGCCTCGATGATCAGCGCCATCTCCCTGGCCTTGTCGCCCAGGCTGATCACGTCGCCCGGTGCCACCCGGCGGCTGGCGATGTTGCACTTCACGCCGTTCACGCGGATGTGCCCGTGGGAAACGATCTGGCGCGCGGCGAAGATCGTCGGCGCGAACTTGGCGCGGTAGACCACCATGTCCAGCCGCCGCTCGAGCAGGCCGATGAGGTTCTGCCCGGTGTCGCCCTTCATCCGCGCGGCTTCGGCATAGGTCGCCTTGAACTGCTTCTCGGTGACGTCGCCGTAGTAGCCCTTCAGCTGCTGCTTCGCGCGCAGCTGCAGGCCGAAGTCGCTGGTCTTGCCCTTGCGGCGCTGGCCGTGCTGGCCGGGCCCGTAGGAGCGGCGGTTCACCGGAGACGACGGGCGGCCCCAGATATTCTCGCCCATGCGGCGGTCGAGTTTGTGCTTGGCGCTCTTGCGCTTCGACATGATGTCGGATCCTTCGATTTGCGTGCGCTGCCCCTGCGGCAGCCGTTCGACCCGGCATCGCCCGGCGGACCCCCCAATCCGATATTGGGCGTCCGTCGCGGCCACCGCTTCACCGGGGTGCGGAGCCAAATGCGAGGGCGCGCCCCTAGCAGGTTCGGCGCGCGGGTCAACCCTCGACAAAGGCGCGCCGAACCGCCAACGCGCGCGGCATGATCGACACGCTTGTCCCGCCAGCCGACTGCACGACGATGGCCGAGGTCCGCGCCGGGGTGGACGCCACCGATCGCGCGATCATGGCGCTGCTCGACCGGCGCTTTGCCTACATGCGCGCGGCCGCCCGGATCAAGGCGGATCGGGCCGCCGTGCGCGACGAGACCCGCAAGGCGCAGGTGATCGCCGCCGCGGTGGCCGACGCGGCGGAGCGCGGGCTGCCGGCCGATGCTATCGGGCAGGTCTGGGACCGCCTGGTCGAGGCCTCGATCGCCTACGAATTCACCGAGTGGGACCGTTTGCGCGCTTAAGTCAATCGCGGTCGGGCTTCGCGAGATAGCTCAGCACCCCGCGCAGCGTGCGCACCTCGAGGTGGTTCCACCCCGGCTTCGTGAGCAGCGTGCGCAGGGTGCGCGCGCTCGCCGTTCGCCGGCTCTCGGGGCGGAAATAGCCCTTGGGCTCGAGCATCGCCTCGAGTTGGCCGATCAACCCCTCGCGCTCTTCCTGCGGGGCGGGGGGCAGAAGATCCTCG
>JBGSBH010000091.1:0-8654 GCA_041730635.1 Cypionkella sp. | reverse complement strand
CTGCTCGCAGCCGAGCCCGCCAGCCTCGACACGCTCGCCACCGCGGTCGCCGCCGACACGCTCGCCCGCCAGCGCGCGCTGGTCCTGCAGCGACTGCGCCAGCTCGGCATCGACGTGATCGAAGCGCCGTGGCGGGCGGTCGGCTACCGGCTGATCGACCGCTATCTCGCGGCCAAGCGAGGGGGAGGGATCGGGTGAACGGTGCCATTGCCCCCACCGACCTCGAGACCGCGGTGCTACGGTCGGACCGCTTTCGCCTGGCGCGCGAGGGGGAGTGGGCACGGCTCGAGGCGATCGTCGCGGCGATGGAGAAGGGGCGGCTGCGCAAGCTGCCGGACGAGGACGTGCTGGCGCTGCCCGCGCTTTACCGCACCGCCGCCTCGAGCCTCGCGGTGGCGCGCGAGACCTCGCTCGACACCGCGACGCTGGCCTATCTCGAGGCGCTGGTGCAGCGCGCGTGGTTCCAGGTCTACGGGCCGCGGCAGGGGTTCGCCCGCTGGTTCGCCGGTTTCCTCGGCGGCGGCTGGAGCGCGGCGGTGCGAGCGATCTGGCCCGACATCCTGATCGCCTTCGCGGTGATGGCCGCAGGCGTGCTGACCGGCTGGCTGCTCGTCGCCTACGATCAGGACTGGTACTGGAGCCTCGTCCCCGGCCAGTTCGCCGATACCCGCGTGCCGGGGGCGAGCCGGGCGGACCTGTTGCGAACGCTCGGCACCGAGGACGGCGCGGCCGGCCTTTTGGGCTTCGCCGCCTATCTGTTCCAGAACAACGCCGGGGTCGCCATTCTCGCCTTCGCGCTCGGGTTCGCGTTCGGCATCCCCACGCTGATGCTGCTGCTCAAGGAGATGGCCACGCTCGGCGCGATGGTCTGGCTTTTTTCGACACGCGATCTGACGCTGGACTTCGTCGCCTGGCTCTCGGTCCACGGCACGACCGAACTGTTCGCGATCCTGCTCGCCGGTGCCGCCGGGCTGCATGTCGGGCGCGCGATGGCATTCCCCGGCGAGCGGTCGATCCTCGCCGCCACCGCCGCGGCCGGGCGCCGGGCGGCGACGGTGATGGCGGGGGTGGTGCTGATGATGGTGGTCGCCGCGCTGCTCGAGGCGTTTCCGCGCCAGCTCGTCGGCGCAACCCCGGAACGGCTGCTGATCGGCGGGGCGATGCTGGCCGGCTGGCTGGCCTATTTCTTCGCCTATCGCCCGCGGCGGGTGCGATGATGACCGGCGCCGTTCTTCCCTACGACGCCAAGCGCCGCCGGACGGTGGTGACGCCCGAGGGGATCGAGCTGCCGCTCACCCTCGCCACTCGCGGCGCGCGGCTCGGCGCGCTTACGCTCGACTACCTGATCCTGCTGGTAACCACGGTGGCGGTGACCCTGTTTCTGGCTATCACCGCCGGCGGTCTCGGTGACGGCGACGGGCCGGCCGGCGAATTCCTGGGGGTCGTCTGGATGCTGTTCTGGTTTCTCGCCTGGAACGGTTATTTCCTCGCCTTCGAGCTGTCCCCGCGCGGCGCCACGCCGGGCAAGCGGATCGCCCGCATCCGCGTCGCCGCGCGGCCCGACGGCGCGGGCGGGGGCGCGCGGCTGACCGCCGAGGCCGTGATCGCGCGCAACCTCTTGCGCGACATCGAGCTGTTCATGCCGCTGGTGTTCCTGCTCGTCGCGCCCTCCGGCGAGGGCGGGTCGGCGGCGATCGCGGGAATGTTGTGGTTCCTCACTTTCGCGCTGTTCCCGCTGTTCAACCGCGACGCCTTGCGCGCGGGTGACGTGGTCGCGGGCACGTGGGTGGTCGAGGCGCCGCGCGCGCGGCTCGCCGCTGTGCTGTCGTCCGCCCAGGCCGCGCGCGGGGCCAGCGCGGTGACCGGCGCGACCTATCGCTTCTCGGAGGCCGAGCTGGCGGTCTACGGCGAGCACGAGCTGACCACGCTCGAGCGGGTCCTGCGCCTCGGCCAGCCCGAGGCGCTGGCGGCGGTGCACGCCGCGATCTGCGGCAAGATCGGCTGGAACCCCGGCGCCGGCGACGAGCGCGCGTTCCTCGAAGCGTATTACGCCCAGCTGCGCGCGCGGCTCGAGCGGAACATGCGCTTCGGCAGGCGCAAGGCGGACAAGTTCAGCGCCGGCTGAACCCGCCCGCCCTGCTTTCGGCCGGCTACTTGCGCCATTCCTGCTTGCGCAGCAGCATCGTGCTGCCGACGGTGCGATACGAGGCGCGGCCGGCCGACTCCTCCTGCAGCTTCGCCTCGGTGCGCTTGTAGCGGTTCATCATCACCTGCCGCCGGCGCTCGGCCTCGGCGTTGTCGACGAAATTGCGGAAGTAGCGCACCAGGTAGACATCGGGCTCGCCCTTGCGCGGGTGCTCGTTGGCGAGGATCTCGTAGCGGGTGTTCCACCCTTGCTGGACGAAGAAATCCTCGTTCGCGCGCCACTCCCCAGCGAGCCACTGGGCATACTTGAGCCCCGCGCCGTCGTCGACGTCGATGCCCGTCACCTCGACGTATTCGCCGCCTTCGAACGGCCACGGATTATCCTGCGCCATGGCGGGCGCGGCCATGGCGATGGCAGCCGCGCCCAGCGCGGCCAGTCCCGGATTTTTCATGCAGTCAGACTCCCCAATGCGCGGCCGGCGCCCTGCGCGCCGCCGCGTTGGCTTCGGAGTCGGGCGACCCGCTTGTCCCCTGTTGGGCCGGCCCCTTAGCGGCGCGAAACCTACGCCGATCGGAGCGCTTGTCGAGTCCCCCGGTTGGGACTGTGTGGGCGGCTCATTCGTCGGCGAAGATCGCCACTTCGCTGCGTCCGGTCGCATCGGCCCGCCCGCGGTACATCCCGGCGGAGTTCATGCTGAACACCGCCTCGCCGTCCTTCGACATGGCGATCACCCCGCCGGTGCCGCCGAGCGCGCCGACTTCGGCGATCACCGCGTCGGTCGCGGTCTGCACGTCCTCGCCGGCGAGCAGCATGCGGCTGCACACCTGGTGGGCCACGGCGGCGCGGATGAAGTATTCGCCCGCGCCGGTCGCGCTCACCGCGCAGGCACGGTCGTCGGCATAGGTCCCCGCGCCGATCACCGGCGCGTCGCCGATGCGGCCCCCGCGCTTGCCGGTCATCCCGCCGGTCGAGGTGCCCGCGGCGAGATGGCCTGCGGCATCGCGCGCGACCGCGCCGACGGTGCCGTACTTGAACTCGACGTCGAGCGCGGAGAGGTTCTTCGCCTTCAGCTCCTCGAGCTGGAACCGCCGCGGCTCGGTGGCGAACCATTCGGGCGGGACCGTCTCGAGCCCGCCCTCGGCCGCGAATTCCTCCGCGCCCTCGCCCGACAGGAACACGTGGCGGCCATCGTCCATCACCGCGCGCGCGGCGAGGATCGGGTGGCGCACCGTCCTGAGGCCCGCCACCGCGCCCGCGCGGCGGCCGTTGCCGTCCATGATCGAGGCGTCGAGCTCGTTGGTGCCGTCCCAGGTGAACACCGCCCCGCGCCCGGCGTTGAACCGGGGATCGTCCTCGAGGATGGTGATCGCCGCGGTCACCGCGTCGAGCGCCGCGCCGCCCTCGCGCAGCACCTTGGCGCCGGCATCGAGCGCCGCTTGCAGCGCGGCCTTGTACTCGGCCTGCTGGGCCGCCGTCATCCGGGCGCGCTCGAGCGTTCCCGCCCCGCCGTGGATCGCGAACGACCAGCGCGGGGCGGCTTCGCTCGGCCGGGCGGGGGAAGCGGCGGCGCCGAGCATCAGCGCGGCGGCAACGACGAGGAAGAAGCGCACGGCAAGGTCCTTTGCATGAGATCAGAAGGCGGCGGAAAGGCTGGCGCCGGCGCCCGAGCCGTCGCCCCAAGCCGCCAATGCCACCCGCCGGCGGGCGAGCGGCCGCGTGACGAGGAGGCCGGTGCCGGTGCCGACCGCCGCGCCGGCGAGAATGTCGCGCCAGCGGTGCTTGCGTCCTTCGACCCGGGCGAGGCCGACGAAACCCGCCACGGCGAGCGCGGGGATGCCTTCGGCTGCGCCGCGCCGCTCGAAGATGCTGACCGCAGTCCCGAACGCGCGCGCGGTGTGCCCTGACGGGAAGCTGCGATCGTCGCTCAGATCGGGCCGCAGCGAGGGGATCGCCTCCTTGAGCCCGCTCGCCACCAGGTAGGCGCCGCCGATCGATCCCGCGGCCTGCAGCGCGCCCGCGCCGTCGCCGGTCGCGGCCGGCACGCCGATCGACCACGCCGTGAGGCTCCACACCCCGACGTCGCTGGCGCGCTGCCATCCGCGCTCCGATCCGGCGGCGGGCGCGGCGAGGGCAAGTGCCGCGGGAGCGAGCAAGGCGAAGCGCATCGCTGCGCTGTATCACGCGGGCCGCGCGCGGCCAGCCGATTTCGCCGCGACAGGAGCGGCGCCGCGGGTTATCGGCCGGCGCGATGGAGCTCCGCCCCGCCACCCTCGCCGACGTTCCGGCGCTCGCCGCGCTCGGTCGCGAAAGCTTCTGCGCCAAGTTCGCGCACCTTTACCGGCCCGAGGATCTCGCCGCTTTCCTCGACGAGGTCTATTCGGAAGCGACCGTCCACGCCGAGATGACCGACGGCATGTGCATCCACCGCCTCGCCGAGGAGGGCGGCGCGCTCGTCGGCTACTGCAAGCTGCGCCGGCCGAGCTGGTATGCCGAGTATTCGGACGCTGTCCGCCCGATCGCGCTCGGCCAGCTCTATACCGCGCCCGATCGCACCGGGCAGGGGATCGGCGCCGCGCTGATGGACTGGGCGCTCGGCGAAGCCCGCGCGCGCGGGTGCGACGCGATCCAGCTATCGGTCTACAGCGAGAATTTCGGCGCCCAGCGGTTTTACGAACGCTATGGCTTCGCCAAGATCGCCGATATCGACTTCTGGGTCGGCGATCACCGCGACGACGAGTTCCTATACGAGCTTCGCCTCTAGGCGATCGGCGCGCCAGGCAGTGCGCTCGGCGTGGAAGAACGCGACCACAATGAGGAACGTCAGGTTGATGAAGGCGAACTCGCCGCCGTCCTCGAGCCAGGTTTCGAAATTGAGCATCGCGATCGTGTGCGGCCCCCAAGTGACCAGCATGTCGACCGCCACGCCGAACACCGCCGCGCCGCCGATGGCTGCGGCGATGCAGAGGCTGCGCGCCGCCGCCCGCGGCTGCGCGCCGAGCAGCGCGCTGGCGAGCCCGATCAGCCAGAACCCGCCGACCGCGGCGAAGAACAGCGCCTCGCCGACATCGTTCGCCGCCACCGGGGAGCCGGCGGGCAGCGGGATCGCCGGCGCGACCCAGTGGCCGAACGCCTCGTGGAATTCCATGAAGTTGTCGAGCGTGAGCCAGGCCATCATCACCGCATTGGCGAGATAGGCGGTCGCGCCGAGGCGCCGCCACAGGACCAGCAGCATCACGGTGCAAGCCGCCGTCAGCGCATATTCGAACACCTCGCCGAAGCTGTGGTCCTGCGAGATGAAGAACTGCACCGGCAGCGCCGCCCCCGTCGCGTCACCGTAATGCGCGGCGAGGTCGAGCCCGACGATTACCCCGGCGTAGGGCCACAGCCACATGATCGCGCGGCGCACGGCCGGGCTGACGAGGACCGCGCGGCCTTGCGCGCGCAACTCGGACAACAGGGAGGTAAACCAGGCACGTGGCATTGCTGACTTTCCGGGCGACTCAAAGCGGCCCAGCTAGCCGCTGTCGGCGCCGCAGTCGGTTAGCGAAAATGCTTAACGCGTTATCCTCTGCCCCCCGGTCCCACGGTGGGACGACCGGGGGATCGGCGCATCAAAGCCACTTCCAGCGTCGGAACAGCACCAGCGAGGCCAGCCCGCAAAGAATGCACAGGCCGACCACCAGCCAGAACCCCCATGGGTCGCCGTCGATGTCGGCCCATGGCATCCCGCCGACGTTGATGCCGAACAATCCGACCAGGAACGACAGCGGCAGGAACGTGGTGGCGACCAGCGTCAGCCGGCGGTTGGTCTTCTCCGAGCGGGCGAGGGCGCGGCTGCGCAGCTCGTCCATCAGCACCACCGCGCTTTCCTTGCTAATGTCGATATCGTCGATGAACCGGCGCAGCAGGGCGATCGTCTCGGCGATTTCCTGCCGGTCGTGCTTCTCGAACCAGTCGGGCGCATCGCGGGCGATCGATTCGAGCGCGACGTGCTCGGGTCCCATGTGGCGCTGCAGCGCCAGCGCGCTGCGGCGGATGGCGACGCTTTCGGCCAGCAGCTGCTCGTTGTCGACACTGTCGAATTCCAGCTCCTCGAGCCGGTCGATCTCGTCGTTCATGTCGACGATCACGCGGTTCATCCGGTGGACCATGTGCTCGGCGAGCGAGGTGATCAGCGCCCCGGCGTCGGGCGGGCCCTGGCCGCGGTCGAGCTGGGCGAGCACGTCGCTCGGGGTCTGCTGCGGATGGCGCCGCAGCGTGACCACCCGCCGCCCGTCGGACCATAGCTGCATCGAGACCATGTCCTCGGGCGCGGCGCCGGGGTTGAAGTTGATCGAACGCAGCGTGGCGACGAGCTGCTCGCCGTCGCGGAAGGCACGCGGGCGGGTGTCGTCGCTGGTCAAGAGCTCGGCGGTGGTGCGCGGCATGCCGAACTCGGCCTGCAGCCACTCGGCGCGGCCCGGCGCGGTGCGGTCCATGTGCAGCCACAGGACTTCGGAGGGCGCGGCGGGCTGCCAGCCTTGCGCCGCCACCCATCCGATCGGCCGCGCCCCGCCGCGCCCGTCGAGCACGCGGCCGATCAGCAGCGGCCCGTCGGGAGAGTGATCGTCGGTCGGATCGGGCGGCGTCATGCGTGCTCCATGCCGCGCGCGGCCGCGCCTGTCCCCCGGCGGCGCGCGGCAGGGTGGCGGATTTATCCAATACGATTGGGGCGAGGAGGGGCAAGTTGGCGGCCGTAATCAGGGGGATCGCCATGAGAATGAACCGACTTGCGGCATGCTCGCTCGCGCTGGCACTTGCAGCGTCAGGGCCCGCCGCTGCGGCTCAAGACGCCGCCGAGCCGGCCGCCACGCCGGCCCCGGCTGCCGCGCCGACCGGCCCCACCCAGACCGCCGAGGGCGCGCAGGAGTTCCTCCGGCTGATCACCCAGCAGTTCAAGTTCGTCTCGGGCGAGATCATCGACAGCAGAACCTTCGCGCGTTCGACTGACATCAGGCTCGAGCCGGCAGGGCCCTGCAAGACGAATAGCACGCGCAACTACGAATGGAGCATCGGCCTGACCGACGGGACCGCGGAGCGCTCCACTCCCGGTATCGACGCCGGAGGCAGCTTCGAGAACTACATCGCGGTTCGTTCTCGCCTATACAATATGGACGCCTCCAACTCGGCGATCGACCGCAAGAATCAGGCGCCCACGCTGATCCCGGCGGAGATCGACTGGTCTTCGGTAAGCTCGGTCAAGACCTACAAGGCCACCCAACACGAAACGACCGAACGGGGGATATACGTGGCGGCCCAGCCCGGGTTCTGGCTGGTCGCGCCCGACGAACCCACCGCCAAGCGCGTCGCCTACGCGATGGAGTTTCTCCGCTCGGCGTGCGACGTCTCGGCCTCGACCGGGTTCTAGCGGACGATATGCGCCGCTTCTTCTTCCGCATCGGAATGCTGGCGCTGGCCGCGCTCGTGCTGGCCTTGACCGCGACGGTTACACGGAAGGAGCCGGAAAGCACGGTGCCGTCCTCGGCCATCTCCGACTATTTCGCGGCGCGCGCTCAGGATTATTGCTGGGGGAACTGTCCATCGACCGCACAGCGGGTGTGCTTCTCCGGGGACTGCCCGTGCTTCGACGAGCCATATCGGACGCAGTGCTTCGCCGACCGCAAGGCCAGCTTCCAGCGCGACAACCCGCCCCGCGGTGAGCTTGTCGGCGTCTGCTGGGCTTTCCAGGGCAAGTGGGAGCGCGACCCCGCCGGCAAGGAGGTGTTCCGGACCCGCAGCCCGATCTACAGCAAGGTCCGCTTCAACGAGAGGCAGACCTTGAGCAAATGGGCGCGCGACGATCGCGATGCCGGTTTCGAGACCGAGGTCGGCGGGGCTTGGCATCAGTTCGTCCAGGCCAATTACGCCGCCGACTTTCCCAATGCCGACGGCTGGAGCTGGTCGACGAAATGCGTTTCTACCGATCGCCCGCGCAAGACCGAGGATCAGGAATGGGCCAAGGCACAACAGCAGGCGACGTACCAGCGGGTGTTCATGCCGACCTTCGGGATCGCCGACACGCCCGAGGAACGCGCGCTCGAGGCGAAGCTCGCCAAGGAGCGCGCTGCGAAGGCGGCCGAGGAGAAGCGCATCGCCGACGCCAAGGCAGCCGAAGCCGCGCGGATCAACGCGGCGGCCGAGGCCAAGCGCCGCGCCGAGGTCGCCGCGATGGAAGCCGCGCTCGGCCCCGGCAAGCGCGCCGCGGCCGAGCGGCTGCTGGCGATGAACGCCGAGGTCGCCAAGTACCGCCCGAAACAGCCGCTGGCGATCGCGCCGAAGCCGGGCGCGACCCCGTCGCCCGCCCCCTCGCCGCCGCGCCAGTGCACCCGCCGCCAGGGCACCCAGCCGGTCAGCCATACCGCCGCCGCCCGCGAAGCCGCCGAAGCCGGCATCGCCCGCGCTCGCGGCACCCCTGGCGGGAGCGAGACGATCGTCCAGAGCAGCGTCGGCGCGCCGCCCGGCCCCCCGC
>JBGSBH010000090.1:0-8655 GCA_041730635.1 Cypionkella sp. | reverse complement strand
CTTCGCGGCCGAGCAGGCCGGCGAGCCACTCGGCCGCCCAGGCGCGCTGTTCGGGGAGGTCGACGTCGGCGAGCGGCTGCAGGGCGACCGGCTCGGCCGCGTCCTCCGACAGCGCGCCGCCGAGGTCGTGCCAGTCGCCGCACATGGCGAGCGCGGCGGCGCGGATCGAGCCGCCAAAGTCGAACGCGAACACCTGGGCGGCCGGGTAGCGCCGGAACTGCAGCGCCATGAGCGCGAGCAGCACCGACTTCCCCGCGCCGGTCGGCCCGACCACGAGCGTGTGGCCGACATCGCCGACGTGGAGCGAGAAACGGAACGGGGTCGAGCCGTCGGTCGCCGCGTGGAACAGCGGCGGTCCGTCCAGGTGGGCGTTGCGCTCCGGTCCCGCCCACACCGCCGAAAGCGGGATCATGTGGGCAAGGTTGATCGTGCTGATCGGCGGCTGGCGGACGTTGGCGTAGAGATGGCCGGGCAAGGATCCGAGCCACGCCTCCACCGCGTTCACGCCCTCGCGCACGCAGGTGAAGTCCCGGCCTTCGATTACCTTTTCGACGAGCCTGAGCCGGTCGGCGGCGACCCGCGCGTCCTCGTGCATGACCGTCAGGGTGGCGGTCACATAGGCGTGGCCGACCATGTCGGCGCCGAGCTCCTGGAGCGCCTCGTCGGCGTCGGCGGCTTTGTTGGCGGCGTCGGTGTCGACCAGCGTCGCCGCCTCGTTGGTCAGCACCTCCTTCAGGATCGCCATCACGCTCTTGCGCTTGGCGAACCACTGGCGGCGGATACGGCCGAGGAGCTTGGTCGCCTCGGTCTTGTCGAGGCAGATCGCGCGGGTGACCCAGCGGTACGGAAAGGCGAGCCGGTTCAGCTCGTCCAGCACGCCGGGGAAGGTCGAGGCCGGGAAGCCGACAACGGACAGCGTGCGGAGGTGCGCAGGCCCAAGCCGTGGCTCCAGCCCGCCGGCGAGCGGCTGGTCGGCGAGCAGCGCGTCAAGATGCATGGGTGTCTCGGGGACGCGGACGCGGTGGCGTTTCGTTGAGACGCAGGAATGGAGGTAAGTCAGCGTTTCGGCATCGGAGAGCCAGGCCGCCTCGGGCACGAAGCCCGAGACAAGCGCCAGCAGTCGGTCGCTGCGATCTACGAACTGGTCGAGGTGATCGCGCGCGGACGCGCCCTTGTCGGACCGGTTCTCGTAGAGCCAGCCCTCGGCGCGCGCGGCGTCGTCGGCAGGCGGCATCCAGACCAGCGTCAGCGTGTAAGCGCTCTCGAAGTGCGCACCTTCCGCCTCGAACTGGGCGCGGCGCTCGGCATCGACGAGCTCGGATGCTGGGTCGGGGAAGACGCTGTCCGGGTAACGGTTGGAGGGCCCGCGGCTCGCCTCGACGAACAGCGTCCAGCCGCTCCCCAAGCGGCGGATCGCGCTGTTCAGCCGAGCGGAAGCCCCGACCAGTTCGGAAGCAGTCGCGCTGTCCAGGTCGGGGCCGCGGAAGCGCATCGAGCGCTGGAGCGAGCCATCCTTGTTGAGCACGACATCGCTGCCCACGAGCGCGGCCCAGGGCAGGAAGTCGGCGAGCGCCTGCGGCTTCTTCCGGTATTCGGCGAGGTTCAGCATGGCGCTCAGACCCCAAGGTGCGAGGGGTAGCGGAGGTGGCGGCGGACCACGTCCACGAACTGCGGGTCGCGCTTCGCCGCCCAGACGGCGAGCAGGTGGCCGCCGAGCCAGATAGCCAGCCCCGCGATCCACAGCCGCAAGCCCAGCCCGATCGCGGCCGCGATCGTGCCGTTGGCGATCGCCACCGCCCGCGGCGCGCCGCCCAAGAGGATCGGCTCGGCGAGCGCGCGGTGGACGGGCGCGGTGAAGCCGGGGACCTGGTCGTCGCGGGTTCCCGCGTAATCTGGGCGCATCAGACCAGCGCCCCGCCGCCGAACGAGAAGAAGGACAGGAAAAAGCTCGACGCCGCGAACGCGATCGACAGGCCGAACACGATCTGGATGAGCTTGCGGGCGCCGCCCGAGGTGTCGCCGAAGGCGAGCGTCAGGCCAGTGATGATGATGATCATCACCGCGATGATCTTGGCGACCGGACCTTCGATCGACTCGAGGATGCTTTGGAGCGGCGCTTCCCAAGGCATGTTGGAGCCGGCGGCGTGCGCCGGGGCCGAGAACAGGAGCGAGGTGGCGAGCGCGATCGAGGCCGCGAGGACGCGACGAATGTGGGTCACAGATTGTCTCCGGAGGTGAGGACGGGGCTCAGGCGGTAGTCGCCGGTCGCGTCTAGCCCCTGGACGCGGGCGAGTTCGGAGAGGCGGCGCTCAGCGCCTCGGCCCCCAAGCACGGCGACGACGCCGATCGTCTCGGCGATGAGCGCGCGCGGCACGGTGACCACCGCTTCCTGGATGAGCTGCTCGAGCCGACGAAGCGCGCCGATGGCGCTGCCGGCGTGGATCGTGCCGATGCCGCCGGGGTGGCCGGTGCCCCAGGCCTTAAGGAGGTCGAGCGCCTCGGCACCGCGCACCTCGCCGATCGGGATGCGGTCGGGCCGGAGCCGGAGCGAGGAGCGGACGAGGTCGGACAGCGAGGCGACGCCGTCCTTGGTGCGGAGCGCGACCAGGTTGGGCGTGAGGCACTGAAGCTCGCGCGTGTCCTCGATCAGGACCACTCGGTCGGAGGTCTTGGCGACCTCGGCCAGAAGTGCGTTGGTGAGCGTCGTCTTGCCGGTCGAGGTGCCGCCAGCGACCAGGATGTTGTCGCGATCACGCACTGCTCGCGCGAGCGCCGTCGCAGCGGCGGCGGGCATGATCCCGGCGGCCACATAGTCGTCGAGCGAGAACACCGCGACGGCGGGCTTGCGGATCGCGAAGCACGGCGCGGCCACGACGGGCGGCAGTAAGCCCTCGAACCGCTCTCCCGTCCCTGGCAGTTCCGCCGAGACGCGCGGCGCCGAGGCGTGCACCTCGGCCCCCACATGGTGGGCCACGAGACGGACAATTCGTTCCCCGTCCGCCGCCGAGAGCCGCTCGCCGGTGTCGGCAAGGCCCGAGCCGAGCCGGTCGACCCAGAGCCGGCCGTCGGGGTTGAGCATGACCTCGACGACCGCCGCCTCGTCAAGCCAGGCCGCAATGTCGGGCCCGAGTGCAGTCGCGAGCATGCGCCGGCTGCGCGTCAGGCGTTCAGATTGAAGGTGAGCAACGGACACTGGCGACCCCGAATGTTGAGCGACGGGGTCGAGTTGAATGACGGCTAATCGGGCCGGATCAACAAGCCTGAGGGCGTAGTAGGGGAATATCGCGTGAAGGCAGGCGCTAGTGTAGAACGCCCCCGCGCTAACTCGGGGGAGGAACGTCGATGGTCGCCGAGTATGATGTAGCGATCTCGTTCGCGGGAGAGGATCGGCCGAAAGCGGAGTCGCTGGCCGATTTCTTGGTCAATGAGTTCGGTCTCACGGTGTTCTATGATGACTTCGAGCAGGCAACGCTCTGGGGAAGTTTCCTGCCGGAAAAGCTGGTTGAGATTTATCGAGATAAGGCTGGCAGCTGCGTCGTCCTGGTATCCGAAGCATACAAGAGAAAAAGATTCACCACGCACGAGTGGAGGGCTGCTCAAGAGAGGGCGCTGAATGAACCCAGTCTCGCGTACATCCTACCCGTGAGGCTGGACGATACCGTACTCGATGGCATGTTCGATTCCGTCGGCTATGTCGATGGACGGAAGCACTCAATGCGTGCTGTCGCACGGCTCGTCTATGAGAAGATTGGTGACACCGCGACGCAAGCCGGCTTGGTTCGGTTAGCTGATCAGAAGTACCGCGAAGGGTTGATCGATGATGCCCTCGAGATAGTGTCGCGAGCTCCGAACCAGTTGGACATTGATCTGATTAGGGTCAAGGCAAACAGTCTTGGGAAGAAGAGGCTATACGCTGAGTCGGTAGAAGCATTTGAGGCGATTATCGAGCAGCGCCCGAGTGATTTTCTCGCGCACTTCCATGTCGCAATCTACAGCTTTCGGCTGGGCGACTTCGACAAGGCGGTAATACACTATGAGGTCGCCGACCGGCTTTCGCCTGGACACCCGACCGTTTTATCAGATCTGGAAGCCGCGCGAGCGAAGCAGCGCCAGAAAAAGCGCAAGCGTTAATCGTTGCTCGCTTCGACCTCCGATGCGACCTCTTTGAGCACGCTCGGCCCATTCGCCAGACGCCGTCCGAGCGCGTCGATGAACCTGTCGTAGCGCTCGCTCCCTTTCTGCCGAGCGGCGGCGGTCGTCTGTTCGGGCAGACTGGGCGTCGCGGTCAGCCAGAAGCGGATGAACATGGCCAACGCCTCCAGGGTGACGCCGTCGTTCCGCTCCAGCCGCTCCAACACACGGACGACCCGGTCGAGCCGCTTCGCGATGGCAGCCTCGCGCCGCTCGGCATCATCGGGCGTCAGAAACGACCGGATCGCCGCCTCGATCACGAGTGAACGCGGCTTGCGCCGCTCGGCTGCGAATGCGTCGAGGTCTCGCAACAGCGAGGGGTCGAGATATACGCTGAGTGGTGTTTTGCGCGGCATGGATCAGAGCTCAATGCCATCGGCCGGGTCCATCGACGCCTGTCGCGCGGCGCCGCGCATCTGTCGCGCAAGCGCGCGCTGCCGGACGGCCTCGTCGTCCGGCTCTGCCTCGTCAGGGTCGAACTCGTTGCGGGGCGGCTCGGCAGGCGCGTGTTCGATTGCATCGTGCTCGGACAGCTCCGGTTCGCGCCGCAGTCCGCCATCGTTCCCGTCCTGCTCCGCCTCCTCCCGGCGATCTACGACACGGCCTGCCCAATCATCTGGACGCACCCGCACCGAGAACAGGTCGCGCTCGCCTGGCTTCGGCTCGGGTGGTGGGAGCACCCGGCGTTTGAGCTGCGGATCTTCATAGTAGCGCGCCTTCTTGGCCCGGATTGGCGGCACGCCCGACACGAGCACGACCTGGTCCGACGGCGGAAGCTGCATCACCTCGCCGGGCGTGAGCAGCGGCCGCGCCGTCTCCTGTCGGCTGACCATCAAGTGTCCGAGCCAAGGCGAGAGCCGGTGGCCGGCGTAGTTCTTCATGGCCCGCATCTCAGTCGCGGTGCCGAGGCTGTCGCTGACCCGCTTGGCGGTACGCTCGTCGTTGGTCGAGAAGGCGACGCGGACGTGGCAGTTGTCGAGGATGGCGTTGTTCTGACCGTAGGCCTTCTCAATCTGATTAAGGCTCTGGGCAATCAGGAACGATCGCACGCCATAGCCCGCCATGAAGGCGAGCGCAGACTCGAAGAAGTCGAGCCGGCCGAGCGCCGGGAACTCGTCGAGCATGAGCAGCAGGCGATGGCGCTTGCCCTTGGCGGAAAGCTCCTCAGTCAGCCGACGGCCGATCTGGTTGAGCAGCAGCCGGATCAGCGGCTTGGTGCGGCTGATGTCGGACGGGGGCACGACGAGGTAGAGCGTCATCGGCGACGCCCCCTCGACGAGGTCGGCGATGCGCCAGTCGCAGCGGCGGGTCACTTCCGCGACGACCGGATCGCGGTAGAGCCCGAGGAACGACATGGCCGTGCTGAGCACGCCCGAGCGCTCGTTGTCCGACTTGTTGAGGAGTTCTCGCGCGGCGCTGGCGACCACGGGGTGCACGCCCGCCTCACCGAGATGCGACGTCGTCATCATCGCCCGCAGCGTCGTTTCGATCGGGCGCTTGGGGTCGGATAGGAAGGCGGCGACGCCGGCGAGCGTCTTGTCGGGTTCGGCGTAGAGGACGTGGAGGATGGCGCCGACCAGCAGCGAGTGGCTCGTCTTCTCCCAGTGATTCCGCCGCTCAAGCGCACCTTCCGGGTCGACGAGAATGTCGGCGATGTTCTGAACGTCGCGGACCTCGCTTGAACCGCGACGCACCTCAAGCAGCGGATTGTACGCGGAGCTCGCCGGGTTCGTGGGATCGAACAGCGCCACGCGCCCGAACCGCTGCCGCCAGCCCGCGGTCAACGTCCAGTTCTCGCCCTTGATGTCGTGGACGACGCAGGACCCCGGCCATGTCAGCAGCGTCGGCACGACCAGGCCGACGCCCTTGCCGCTCCGCGTCGGCGCAAAGCAGAGCACATGCTCGGGCCCGTCGTGGCGGAGATAGGCATTCAGGTGCTTGCCGAGCACCACGCCATCGGGACCGAGCAGCCCGGCCTTCGTCATCTCTTCGCGCGTGGCCCAACGCGCCGAGCCATAGGTCGACACGTCTTTCGCTTCACGCGCGCGCCACACCGACATGCCGATCGCGACCGCGATGGCGACGAACCCGCCGGCCGACGCGATGTAGGCGCCCTCGAGGAAGACCTCAGGCGCGTAGGCGTCGTACCAGTACCACCATAGGAAGAAGGCCGGCGGCGGATAGATGGGCAGGCCGAAGATCTCGCCGATCGGCGGGCCGAGCTGCGCCTGAAAGCCGAGCCGCCACGCGACCCACTCGGTTGCTCCCCACACGAACAGCAGGACGATCAGCGAGACGAGGAGCAATTGGCCCCAGAGGATGCGCGTTCCGGACATGACGCTCACGCGGACCCGCGTCGGCGCGCGAGATCAAGGCTCGCCGAACCGCTGGCGAGCGGCCGCGCGCAAAGACGCGCCGGCTTCGGATCAGAGCGACAGGCCACGCTTCCTCCCGAAGCTCCACTCGACGCCGCCGCCCGCCAGCGCCACGCCGTTTAGCTGCCGGCCGAGTCGCTTTTCCAAAGACGGCGACCAGGGCACCAGCTGGAACCCGAGCCCGTCGTCGAGCATCGCGAACCGGCCCGAAGCGAGCTGCAGCCGCTGGCGATAGACACCGCCGACGTGCTCGCCCTCGGCCACGGTCCGATGCGGCAGCCCCGTCTCGGACGACAGCCGGGCGGCGACGTCGCCCAGCTCGCGGCGGCGGAGCGTCTCGAGCAGGTCGCGCGCGAAGATCACGCGCTGTCCCTGCCGGCGCGCCAGTCCTTCGCCGACGAGATATTCGGCCCGCCGCTCCAGCGCGTCCCGGACATCCGCCCCGAACGCGCCAGACCCAAGCGCAGCCGGCTCGCGCGCGATCGCCTGCCGGTCGAGCCAGGTCGCGCCCGAGGCGGCCACCTGCGCCTCGATCGTCAGGTCCGACCGGACCGCGAGCGCGACCCGCTCCCGGCCGCGGGCATCCTCGTAGCGGCGCAGCTCGACTATCGAGCCGACGCGGCCGTCGCCGGCCGCTTCGAGATCGGGCAGCTTCAGGTGATGAGTGCGCCCGTCCACGCCCTCAACGATGACGTAGGCCGTGCCCTTCAGTTCGTCGTCGAGTCCCCGCGCGGCGAGCCGGCCCACGACTGCCCCGGCACTTTCGCCCTCGAGCACGAACCCCGACGGGTCGGCGTCCCGGCCCCCGCGCGTCACGGCGCGCTGCATGCGCCGTATGATGTCGCCGCGCTCGCCGAGCACGCGGAGGCTCGCCTCCGCGTTGGCGGCAAGCACGAAGCGGCCCGCGCCGTCCCCGCTTGCCAGCCCGAGCCGCTCCAGCTTGCGCAACCTCGCCAGCTTCTCGGCGCGCAAGGGGTCGTCGCGCCCGAGCAAATCCCTTCGCATATCGATCGCCCCGTCACGGCTGGCCGCCTCGCGTGCGAGCGCGGCGTCGAGCCGCGTCCAGCGATCCGCCTCGATCTGGGCGGACAGGTCGCGCCGGATCTCACGGTCGGAGCGCGGACCGAGCTCCTCGGTGACGAGCGCGGCGGCGCGGTCGCGCATTCCTGAGCTGATGTAATCGCGGCTGATGACGAGGTCGCGCCCGTCGTCCGCCTTGCCGCGGATGAGTACGTGGACGTGCGGGTGCTCGGTGTTCCAGTGGTCAACGGCGACCCAGTCGAGCTCCGTCCCGAGGTCACGGCTCGCTTGGGCCATCAGGTCGCGCGTGTAGTCGCGCAAGCTCGACAGCTCGGCTGCGTCTTCGGGCGCGACGATGAAGCGGAAGTGATGCCGGTCGCCCTCGCAGCGCTCGGCGAAGGCGCGGCCGTCAACCTCGTCGCCGGCGCCGTCGAACAAGCGGCCGGGCTGCCCGTCGCGGGTCGTGCCGTCGCGTTCCAAGTAGCGGACGTGCGCGGCGAGGCCACCGGGCCGCCCGGCCTGGCGGACGATGCGGGCCTTGATCATCACCCGGCGTGACCGGCCTAGCAGAGAGCGCGACGCCTGCAGGCTTGCCGATCTGCCACGCCCAAAGCGGCTCCCCGCACTGGTCCGGCCGCGCTTGATCCCGCCCGCCTTGCCGGCCGCGGCGAGCGCCTGGTTGAGGAACGAGCGCGCGCGGGGCTGCGGTGTCGATCGGATGCGGCCCGGTCGGACCCGAAAATCGTCCTCGGCGCTCATGCTGGAGCCCGGAAAGTGCGGAAAGCCGAGGAAAGACGCGGAGTTGGCTGCATCGGCAATGTGCGAGGCGCACGCGCACATTGCCGTAAGTGGCTGTCGTTGTTCCAATTCTGCCCACAACCGACCGGCCGCACATTGCGGCTTCTATCTTGCCCTCGTGTGTTGTTGGGGTCCGACCTGCTCCACCTCCAGCCCGAACCCGCGCTGGAGCACGACATCGTTCGATAGGTGCCCGGGGCCGTCATTGCGGCCTCCTGACGGCGAACAGGGTGTGAGACGGGCCCAACGCAGCGGATGCGGGACTCTCGGG
>JBGSBH010000089.1:0-8662 GCA_041730635.1 Cypionkella sp. | reverse complement strand
GGGGGGATGAAACAAGTTCAGGATGACGAATTTTAGATAACAACTTCAGCGTCACAAAGCCCGCGGTGCTACACCTTCGCCCGCGTCCACAACGCCGCGCGGTCTCCGCGCTCCAGCGGCCGTTCCTGGCGGCGCGCGCGGCGGCAAGCGAGCTGGCGTGCGTTCGGTTCATACGCTTCCCCGTCCGAGGACTGGCTGCGTAACCTAGCTAATCCTTGTTAAGCCATGCTGAAGAATCCGGAATCCACAGGTTCAGCCATCGCCGCGCGGATTAGGCGGGTCCGGCGGCTCCCGCCGCGGCCCCGGGGGAGCGGCAATTGCTTTCGCGCCGGGTTTTGCTATGGCCCGCCGCGCACGCCCCGGCCCGCGCGGTTCGCCAACCCGCCGCCGGGGCCGTTTCGTTTGATCGCCCCTCGGAAGGAGCGCCCCGATGTCGTCCCGCCGCCGCCAGGTCTACGAAGGCAAGGCCAAGATTCTTTACGAGGGGCCCGAGCCGGGCACTCTGATCCAGTACTTCAAGGACGATGCGACCGCCTTCAACGCGCAGAAGAAGGGCACGATCAACGGCAAGGGAGGGATCAATAACCGCATCAGCGAGTATATCTTCACCCGCCTCGCGCACATCGGCATCCCGACGCACTTCATCCGCCGCCTCAACATGCGCGAGCAGCTCGTGCGGCAGGTCGAGATCATCCCGATCGAGGTGATCGTGCGCAACGTCGCCGCCGGCTCGCTGTCGAAGCGCCTCGGGATCGAGGAAGGCGAGCCGTTGCCGCACACGCTGATCGAATATTGCTACAAGGACGATGCGCTGGGCGATCCGTTCGTCAGCGAGGAGGAGATCGCCTGCTTCAACTGGGCCAGCCACGAGGAGATGCAGGACATCTCCAGCATGGCGATCCGGATCAACGATTTCCTCTGCGGCATCTTCGCCGCGATCGGCATCCGGCTGGTCGACTTCAAGCTCGAGTTCGGTCGCATCTGGGACCAGGATTTCAGCCGCACGATCCTCGCCGACGAGATCAGCCCCGATGGCTGCCGGCTGTGGGACATGGCGACCGGCGAGAAGCTCGACAAGGATCGCTTCCGCCGCGACCTCGGCGGCGAGCAGGAAGCCTACCAGGAAGTCGCCCGCCGTCTCGGCCTGCTGCAGGACGACGGCGCCGGCCCCGGCGAGGTGTTCGACATGAGCGCCCACCGCTCGCGCCTGCGCACCTCGCCCAAGCCGAAGAAGTAATCACCGGTCGATACGGCTTTGATTCGCCTCCGGATTGCGCCATCATCCAGCAAGGCAATGAAGGGCCGCAATGCGAAATCTAACACTGTTCGTTTCAGCCGCGCTGGCGGTCGCCGCCGCCCACGCAGGGGCCGAGCCGGCTGACCCCAACGCCGCCGTCGCGCGGGGCCCGGCGCCCGCTTGGGCCCAGCGATCCGAGCCGCTGACCGTCCCGGCGGACGCGACGGGCCTCGCGTTCATGCGCCGGCTCGACACATGGGTGCACCTCGATGCGGATGGCCAGCGCACCTTCATCGGCCAGCGCGTGAGGTTGCTTCAGCCGCAGGCGTTACAGGCCGGCAACCTCGCCATTGCATGGAATCCGGCGGTAGGTTCGCCGACCCTTCACACGCTGCGCGTCTACCGCGGCGAGAACACCATCGATCTTGCCGGCAGCGCCGAATTCGAAGTTCTGCGCCGCGAAGACCAACTCGAGCAAGCCATGCTCAGCGGTGTGCTCACCGCGGTCTTGAAGGTGCCCGACCTGCGGGTCGGCGATGAACTCGAAATCGAGTATTCGATGCCGAGCGGCGATCCCACCCTCGGCGCGCAAAGCGCAGGGCTTCTGGGCTGGGCCGGGACACCGCTTCCCGGGCGGTATCGAATGGGCCTCAGCTGGGAACCCGGCCAGGCGCCCGTGGTGCGCGCGACCGACGATCTCGGCTCCGCCCTGACGAGAGGCGAAAGCTCGCTGCTCGTCCAGGTCGACAATCCGCCTCCCGTAGCCCCGCCCAAGCACGCACCGCCGCGCTACCAGTGGCAGCGAGTGATCGAATTCACGGACTTTGCCTCTTGGTCGGACCTGTCCCGCCGCTTCGCCCCGCTTTACGCAGCAGCGGCAAAGGTGGACCCGGCCTCCCCAATCAAGGCCGAGGCCGCGCGGATCGCCGCGGCTCACAACACTCCTGCCGCTCGCGCCCGGGCGGCGCTGCAGCTCGTGCAGGAACAGGTGCGCTACATCTACGTCGGGCTCGACGGCGGTAACTTTCGACCGGCGAGCGCGGACGAGACATGGCAGCGCCGCTATGGCGATTGCAAAGGCAAGAGCGCGCTGCTCCTCGCCCTGCTGAATGAGCTCGGCATTCCTGCCGACGCGGTGCTGGTCAATAACGAGGGGGCCGACGATGGCCTCGATGCCCGTCTGCCCTCGCCAGCGATGTTCGATCATGTCGTGGTGCGCGCGCGGATAGGCGGAGAAACCTACTGGCTCGATGGCACGATGCCCGGTGTCGTCGACATGGGCACCCGGCCACTTGTGCCCTATCGCTGGGTTCTGCCGCTCACCACGGCCGGAAGCGCGCTCGACAAAATGCCGCAGACGCCGCTCGCGCTTCCCGAGGAAATGGGGCTGTACGAGAGCGATGCGCGCGCAGGCTTCGACAAGCCCGCGCGCAAGGTGCAAACGGTCGTCAAGCGAGGTGTGCCCGGGGTCGCCGAATACCTCCAGCTATCCACCCTCACTCCCGACCAACTCACACAGTCCTTTCGCAACGCGGCCGCGGGAGGCGAGGAGTGGGACACGGTCGACCAAGTATCCTACCGCTACGATCGCGCGACCCAGGCGAGCGTGCTGACGATCGCCGGGAACGGTCCGGTCGAGTGGGACAAGGACGGCACCAGCTACAGCCTCTCGCTACCCGGGGGCGGCTTTAGCCCGCCTGAGCGCCGCCTGCGACCGGCCGAGCAGGATGCGGCCGCGCCGTTCTACACCGAACCGAGCTACGGCTGCTACGCCACCACGGTGCGTCTGCCCGACGGGACGGACCTCGATCATTGGGGCTTCAACTCGGTGTACGACACGCTGATCTACGGTCGCCTTTACTACCGTATGATGGAGCGCCGTGACGACCGGACGATCCGGCTCGTCCGCGGCTCGCGCGTCTAACAGAGCGAGATTTCGGCCGACACCGCGGCACGCGACAACGGCCGGGTCGAACGCTTCGACAACTCGAAGGCGAACATCGTCTACGACCCTGGCGAGGTCATGAAACCGTGGGGCCTGTTGCAGGCGGTGCCGGCAACCTACGAGATCGACTGGATTGGCGTTGGAGCGCCCTGTCTCCCCAAGGACGCGCTCTCCGCACGCTAGATGACGTAGCGCAGGGTGAGGCCGCTGGGGCCGATCTCGAACGCGGCGTCGGGGAAATGATCCCCGTCGACCTGCACCGGGTGGACGCAGCGGTCGAACGACACGCGGCGGACGCTGCGGAAGGTCGCGAGGCCCAGCCGGTCGAGCGGCGCGCCGGCGAGCGCGGCGGCGGTGAAAGCCATCACCCACCGGCGCGAATGGCGCTGGAGCACGATCAGCTCGACCGCGTCGGCAGCCAGCGCCGCCCGCGGCGCGAGCCGGAAGGGCCCGGCGAACAGCGCCCCGTGGCTGACGATCACCGCCCCCGCCTCGCACTGGAAAGCCGTGCCCTCCACCGTCTCGCCGCGCACGGTCATCGTCTCGCGCGGCCAGCGGCGCATGACCTGCAGCATCGCCACCACGTAGGCCAGCCGCCCGATGCGGCGCTTGAGGGCGGGCGAAACCCGCGCCACCGCATGGCTGTCGGGCCCGATCGACAGGCACGAGACCACCGGCAGATCGCCCAGCCGGTAGAGCGGCGCCTTGACCCAGCTCGCCGGCCCCCGCTTCCAGGCCGCCATCACCTGGTCGGCGAGGCGCCCGGGGTCGCGAGCATAGCCCAGCTCGCGCGCGACGAGGTTGATCGTGCCCGAAGGGGCGATGCACAGCGGCACCTCGCCCGCCCGCGCGCCGAGCGCCTGGACGGTATCGCGCAAGGTCCCGTCGCCCCCGTGGACGCAGATGAGATCCGCCCGCCCCGAAAGCCGCGCGCCCGAGGGGGTCGTGGCGAGCGGCACAACCGCCGCACCCCGGCGCTCGAAGGCCCGGACGAGCGCCTGCAGCCGGGCCTGCCGAAAGCCGCCCGCGGCGGGGTTGTAGACGAGGTCGATATGCACGGATCCGCTCTATCGGCAGCGGCGCTGCGCCGGAAGTCGCTTGCCCGCTTGCAAACTGCCCTCGCCCGGGACAGGCAGGTGAGCGTGGGCAAGCCGCCCGCACTCGTCCCCGGGAGTCGCCATGAAAGTTCCGTCACGTTTCCGCGCGCTCGCCGCGCTGCCCCTGATGGCCCTCGCGCTGGCCGGCTGCGCCTCCCTGCCGGCCGCGGATGCGCCGGCCCGCACCATCGCGGCGCCCGCGGCATTGCCGGCGCCCACCGGGACCACCGGCTGGGGCTTCCCGATCTACGACATTCCGGCCGACCCCGCGGTCCGCTTCGGCGTACTGCCCAACGGCCTCAAATACGCGGTGCTCGCCAACGCGACCCCCAAGAACACCGTGGCGGTGCGGCTGGGGTTCGATGTCGGCTACATCGACGAAAGCGATGCCGAGGCCGGCCTCGCGCACTTTCTCGAGCACATGGCGTTCAACGGCTCGAAGAACGTGCCCGAGGGCGAGATGATCAAGCTGCTTGAGCGCGAGGGGCTGTCGTTCGGCGCCGACACCAACGCCTCGACCGGGTTCGAGGAGACGATCTACAAGCTCGACCTGCCGCGCAACGAGCCCAAGCTGCTCGACACTGCGCTGATGCTGATGCGCGAGACCGGGTCGAACCTCACGCTCGACCCCGCGGCGATCGACCGCGAGCGCGGCGTCATCCAGTCCGAGACCCGCACCCGCAACACGTTCATGCGCAGGCGGATCAAGCACTACTTCGATTTCATCGCGCCCGGCACCGTGTTCTCGCGGAGGCTGTTCCCTGCCAACACCGAAGCCAACATCGACAGCTTCACCCGCGACACCCTCGAAGGCCTCTACCGCCGCTTCTACCGGCCCGACAACGCGACTCTGGTGATCGTCGGCGACGTCGAGCCCGATGCGGTCGAGGCCGCGATCAAGGCCAGGTTCGCCGACTGGCAGGCTCCGGCAAATCCCACCCCGCGGGTCGACAAGGGGCAGGTCGATCTGCAGCGCGGCCCCGCCGCCGCCAATTTCGTCGACCCCGCGGTCCCGGTGCTGGTGACGATCGACCGCTTCGCGCCCTATGCCGCGAAACCCGAGACGGTTGCCGAGTTCCGTCGCGTGGTGCTGAACCGGCTGGGCATCGGGGTGCTCAACCGGCGGCTCGAAAAAATCGCCAATGCCGCCGACGCGCCGATCCTCTCGGGCAGTGCCAGCACCGACGACTTGTTCGATATCGCCCGGCAGAGCTCGATCACCATCCAGGCGAAGGAAGGGCCCGACAGCTGGAAGACCGCGCTGGCCCTCGGCACCACCGAGATGCGCCGGCTGGCCGAGCACGGGGTGACCGCGGCCGAGCTGCGCGAACAGCTGGCCAATCTCGGCACCGCCTATCGCACCGCGGCCGAGCAGGAGAAGACCCGGCGCAATCCAGCGCTCGCGGAGGCGATCCTCGGCACCGTGCCGCAGCAGGACGTGTTCATCACCCCATCGACCCGCTACGCGCTGTTCCAGCAGCTATCGCAGGAAATAACGCCTGAGGCCGTACATGCCGCGGTGCGCACCGCGCTGGCGGGATCCGAGCCGCTGATCCACGTCTCCACGAAGACGCCGGTCGAAGGCGGCGAGGCGGCGATCCTGGCGGCCTATCGCGCGGCTGCCGCAACGCCGGTTGCCCCGCCCGCGCAAGCGGCCGACGCGGCCTTCGGCTACACGGACTTCGGCGCCCCGGGCACGATCGCGGCGGACTCCACGATCGCCGACCTCGGCATCCGCCAGATCCGCTTCGCCAACAACGTGCGCCTTAACCTCAAGCAGACCGATTTCGAGCAGGGGCGCCTGCGTTTCCTCGTCCGGCTCGGCTCGGGCATGCTAGCGATCCCGAAGGAGGACGCGGCGGTCGGCGTGTTCACCGGCGCGCTGTTCGGCACCGCCGGCACCGGCAAGCACGGCTTCGACGAGCTGCAGCAGATCCTCGCCGGGCGCCAGCTCAGCTACGGCCTGGTCGCCGGGGACGACGCGTTCCAGGTCTCGGGCGTCACCACGATGGCCGATTTCGCCACGCAGATGCAGCTCAGCGCCGCCTACGTCAGCGATCCGGGATACCGCGGGGAGGCGCTGGCGCGCTGGCGCGGGCTGATTCCGCCGTTCCTGGCGCAGACCCGGGCGACCCCGGCGGCGGTGGCCCAGTTTCAGGTGCCGCGGATTGTCGCCAACGGCGATCCGCGCTTCGGCCTGCCGGACAGAGAAGCGCTCGAGGCGGTCACCCTGGAGGAGGTGCGCGAAGACCTCTCGGGCCAGCTCGCCACAGCGCCGATCGAGATTTCGGTGGTCGGCGCGTTCGACGAGGCGGCGGTGATCGAGGCGGTCGCGGCGAGCTTCGGCGCGCTCCCGCCGCGCGAGCCCGCGCTCGATGCGTTCGCCGCTGCTCGCCAGGTGCGCTTCGCCGCGGACACCAGGCCGGTGACGCTCACGCACACCGGCCCGGCGGACCAGGCGCTGGTGCAGTCCTACTGGCCGACCCGTGACGACAGCGACGCGCAGGAAGACGCGACGCTCTCGCTGCTGGCCGAAGTGCTGCAGCTCGAACTGCTCGAGGAAGTGCGCGAGAAGCTCGGTGCGACCTACTCGCCGAGCGCGGGATCGAGCACCTCGGCCACTTACCCGGGGTTCGGCACGCTGAGCACCTCGATCGTCGTCCGCCCGCAGGATGCCGACAGCGTGTTCGCCGCGGTCGATCGGATCGCCGCCCAGTTGCGCAATGCACCGCCTGCCGCCGACACCATCGAGCGGGCGCGCAAGCCGGTGCTCGAGCGCGCGGCGCTCAACCGGCGGGAGAATTCGTGGTGGCTCCAGGCGCTGCGCGAATCGCAGCTGCGGCCCGAGCGGCTCGAGCGCTTCCGCACGGTCGAGGCGCGCTACCGCGCGGTGACCCCGGCGATGCTGCAGGCCGCGGCGCGCAAGTATCTCGATCCGAAGCGGCGGCTCGACGTGCGCATCGTGCCGGAGAGCGCCGGGGCGAAGTAACCGGGGTCGGGCGGCCCGATACCCTTGCCCTGGCGGGGGCGCGGCGGCATAGGCTGCGCGCGTCCCCGCCAGCCATCAGAGGGCCGCGCCCGCCATGAAAGTCCGCGTTCACGTCAGCCTCAAGCCGGGGGTGCTCGATCCGCAGGGCCGCGCGGTGCACCACGCGCTCGAAGGGCTCGGCTTTGCCGGAGTGGAGGATGTCCGCGTCGGCAAGCTGATCGAGCTCGAGGTGGCGGACGATACCAGCGAGGCCGCGCTCGACCAAATGTGCCGCAAGCTGCTGGCGAACCTGGTGATCGAGGATTACCGCATCGAGCTGGCGGAGCCGGCCTGATGGCCTTCCGCGGCGCGGTCATTACCTTCCCCGGATCGAACTGCGATCGCGACATGGCGGTGGCGCTCGAAAAGGTCGCCGGCGTGCCGGCGCTGCGGGTGTGGCATGGCGACGCGGACCTGCCCGAGCGGCTCGATTTCATCGCGGTGCCGGGGGGATTTTCTTATGGCGACTATCTACGCTGCGGCGCGGTCGCCAGCCGCAGCCCGGTGATGCGCGCGGTCGTTGCCGCGGCCGGGCGCGGCGTGCCGGTGCTGGGCGTGTGCAACGGGTTCCAGGTGCTGACCGAGAGCGGGCTGCTCCCGGGCGCCTTGATGCGCAATGCGCAGCTCACCTTCACCTGCCGCACCGTGCCGCTCAGCATCGAGAACAACCGGACGCTGTTTACCCGGGCATTCGGCGCCGGCGAGACCATCCACCTGCCGGTCGCGCATCATGACGGCAACTATTTCGCCGATCCCGCGACGCTCGACCGGCTCGAGGGCGAAGGCCGGGTCGCGCTGCGCTACGCCGACGAGTGCAACGGCTCGCAGCGGCAGATTGCGGGCGTGCTTAACGCCGGGGGTAACGTGCTCGGGATGATGCCCCACCCCGAGCGGGCGATCGAGCCCGAGCTCGGCGGGACCGATGGCCGCCGCCTGTTCGAGAGCGCGATCGGCGCGCTGGTCGCCGCCTAGGCGCGCAGCCGCGCGGGCAGTTCCGGCCGCCGGCGGAACAGCGCCAGCGCGTCATCCGCCTTCATCGGCCGGCCGAAGTAATACCCCTGGATCTTGGTGCAGCCGAGCTTGCGGATGAGCTCGGCCTGGTCGGCATTCTCGACCCCTTCGGCGGTGGTCGACATCTCGAGGCTGCCGGCCATCGCGACGACCGCGCGGATGATCGCCAGGCTCTCAGCGCTGTCCTGTGCGGCGCCCTGGACGAAGCTGCGGTCAACCTTGATCGTCGAAAAGCGGATCTTGCGCAGGTAGCCGAGCGACGAATAGCCGGTGCCGAAGTCGTCGAGCGCCACCGTGCAACCGAGCGCCATGACCTGCTCGAGCGCGCTGCGCGCGACGCTGGC
>JBGSBH010000088.1:0-8673 GCA_041730635.1 Cypionkella sp. | reverse complement strand
GGGCTCGCGGCGGGCATCGCGCTGGGGATCGCGGTACAGGGGACGGCCGCCAGCGCGGTGCTGCTGTGGGCCGCCGATATCATCGGAACGCTGTGGCTGCGCGCCTTGCAGATGACGATCGTGCCGCTGGTGGCCGCGCTGCTGATAATCGGCATCGTGCAGGCGGTCGCGGCGGCGCGCGCGGGCCGGCTGGCGCTGACCGCGCTGGCGCTGTTCGCCGCGGTATTGACCACCGTCACCGTGTTCGCGGCCTTCGCGGTGCCCGCGCTGCTCGAGGCGTTTCCGATCCCCGACAGTGCCCTCGCGGCGTTGCGGGTGGCCGATGCGGGCGAGGCGGGCCCGGTGCCGACGATCGCCGATTTCATCAAATCGCTGATCCCGTCGAATATCGTCCAGGCCTCCGCCGAGACGGCGATGATCGGGGTGATCGTGTTCTTCAGCCTGTTCGCGCTGGCGATCACCCGCCTCCCGGCCGAGCACGCGCGGCAGATGATGACCTTCTTCGAAGCGCTCACCGGAGCGATGCTGACGATCATCGGCTGGGTGCTGCGGTTGGCCCCGCTCGGGGTATTCGCGCTATCGCTGACGGTCGCCGGGGCGAGCGGCGCCGGGGTGATCGGCGCGCTCGGCCACTATATCCTCAGCGTGACCGCGGTCGGCGGCGCGGTGCTGCTGTTCGCCTATGTCGTCGCCGTGTTCCTCGCGCGCCATAGCCTGGCCGGTTTCGCGCGCGCGGTGCTGCCCGCCCAGGCGATGGCGATCTCCACCCAATCGTCGCTCGCGAGCCTGCCGGCGATGCTGATCGCCTGCCGCTCGCTCGGGCTGCGCGACACCACCAGCGAGCTGGTGCTGCCGCTGGCGGTCGCGCTGGTCCGCGCAACCGGGCCGGCGATGAACCTCGCGGTGGCGATCTACGTCGCCCATCTGGCGGGGATCGAGGTCACCCCGATGATGCTCGCGACCGGGGTCGCGGTCGCGCTGCTCACCACCGTGGGTTCGGTCTCGCTGCCCGGGGCGATCAGCTTCATCACTGCGATCGGCCCGATCGCGCTGGCGATGGGGGTGCCGATCGCGCCGCTCGCGCTACTGGTGGCGATCGAGGTGCTGCCCGACATCATGCGCACGCTCGGCAACGTGACGATGGACGTGGCGGTGACCGCCGCCGTCGATCGCAATCGGGGCGAAACCGCGCAACCCTAGCCGGGGCCGGGCGTTGAAGAAGGGTACCCCGCCGTTTCTCTCAGCAAACAGGAAATCGCATGCCGTTCGAACTCGTTGCCCTGCCCTACCCCGACACCGCGCTCGCCCCCGCGATTTCCGCCGAGACGCTGAGCTTCCACCACGGCAAGCACCACAAGGCCTATCTCGACAAGACCAACGCCGCCGTCGCAGGGAGCGAGCTTGCCGATGCCGATCTCGAAACCGTGATCGCGCAGGCGCGAGGCACCAACCAGGGGCTGTTCAACAACGCCGCGCAGAGTTGGAACCACGGCTTTTACTGGCATTCGCTGTGCGAGGCATCGGGCACGCCGTCCGACGAGCTGGCGAGCATGATCGACACGGCGTTCGGCTCGCTCGACGCACTCAAAGGGCAGCTCAAGGAGCGCGGCGCAGGGCACTTTTCCAACGGATGGGTCTGGCTGCTCGAGCGCGGCGGTGCGCTGGAGATCGGCGAAACGCACGACGGCGATACGTTCGCCGATCAGAATGCCAACCCGCTGCTGGTCATCGACCTGTGGGAGCACGCCTATTACCTCGACCATCAGAACCTGCGCCCGCGCTATCTCGAGACGGTAGTCGAGCAGAAGCTCAACTGGTCCTTCGCAGCGGACAACCTGATGCGCGGGAGCGTCTGGAAGTACCCGGGCTAGCCCGGCGGCCTGCTAGCGTCGCGGCGGCTAGTCGCCGCCCGCGGGCGGGGCGGGCTCCGCCTCCATCGGCGCGGCCATCGGAGCGACGGGAAACAGGGGCTCGCCGAAGACGAAGCCGACCAGATTCGGCCGCCCGACATGGTCGAAGAACGCGGTCAGCGTCAGCAGGATCGGGACCGATAGCAAGCCGCCGAACACGCCCCAGATCCACGAGAAATAACTCAGCGCGATCAGGATCAGCACCGGGTTCATGGTGAAGCGCGCGCCGAGGATCGCCGGGGTGACGACGTTCGATTCGATCGCGTGCAACCCGAGATAGGCCGCCGCCGGGACGATCCCGAGCAATGCGGTCTCGGCGGTGCCGACCCCGAACAGGGCGAGCACGCCGACCATCATCAGCGGGCCGATATAGGGGATGAAGTTGAGGATGGCGGCGAGCCCGCCCCACATCACCGGAGCCTCGAGCCCGAACGCCCAGGAGCCCAGTCCGACGATGACCCCCACGCCCGCGTTGATCCAGGTGACGGTGAGGATGTACGCGGCCACCCGGTCCTGCACGTCGCGAATCACCCGGGCGGCTTTCAGGCTCGCACCGAAGTCGCTGCGCTCGAGCAGGAGACGGCGGCGCATCCGCACCCGCGCCTCGACCAGGAAGAACGTCATCAGCACCGTAAGCAGCGTTTCAAGCACGACGCTGGGGGTGGCATAGGCGAACTGCTCGAGCGCCGAGGGCCCTGCCAGCACCACCTCGTTGCCCGACTGACCGGTCAGATCGCTCAGCCGCTCGTTGGCTTGCGCGAGCCAGGCGAACTGGCGCTGGAGCTCGGTGAACCGCTGGCCGAGCTGGTCGATGATCGCCGGCAGCGTGTCGAACAGCGCGATCGCCGGCTGCAGGATCAGCACCCCGGCCAGCACGACCACCGCCACGAATACCAGCAGCGCGACGAGCGAGGCGAGCACGTTGGGCAGGCCCCACCCGGCGAGCTTGTCGGCGAGCGGAGAGAGTACGATGGTCAGGATCAGGGCGGTGACCAGCGGCAGGAAGACCACCGATCCGATCGAAAGCACGAACGGCAGGGCGAGGAACAGCCCCAGGCCGAGGATCAGCACCAGCGCGGAGATCAGCCGCAGCTCCTGCGCGGCGAAGGTCATCCGCGCGGTCCGCCTCGCGGCGGGCGGGAGGGCGCCGGTCACGCTCCCGTCCTCAGGCGGCGCTTGGGTCATGGTTTGCGGGCCCCCTTCGCTAGCCGGCGACACTGCCGCGAAGGCGAGCGCCGTTCAAGCGGCTAGCGCGTCGGTTCGCTGACGCCGTTGCCGGCGGCGACCACGTCGAGCTCCTCGAGGATTGCGCGGTGCGCACCTTCGTCCGCGATCGATCGCCGCGGCATCGAGCCGTCCTCGAGCATCGCCGACAGCGCCGCGCGGGCCCGGCCCACCCGGCTCTTGATCGTGCCCACGGCGCAGCCGCAGATTTCGGCCGCCTCCTCGTAGGAGAAGCCGCCGGCGCCGACCAGCAGCAGCGCTTCGCGCCGTTCGGGCGGCAGGGTCAGCAGCGCCCGCCGCATATCGGCGAGGTGGATCGGCTCTTCCTGCCCCGCGGGCGCGGTGAGGATGCGCTCGGCAACGGTCTCGTCGTAGTCGCCGCGGAACCGATTGCGGCGCATGTCGGTGAGGTAGGCGTTACGCAGGATCACGAACGTCCACGCGCGCATGCTGGTGCCGGGCTCGAATCGCTCCTGCGCGGCCCACGCCTTGAGCAGCGTCTCCTGGACCAGGTCGTCGGCCATGTCGGGCCGGCCGCACAGGCCGCGCGCGAAGGCGCGCAAATGCGGCACCACCTCGGTCAGCTCGCGTTTGAAATCGGCCTCGGCAGAGGCCGTGCGCGGGGCGTCGGCCATCAGCTCTTGGCGTCCAGCTTGGAGAGGAGATCCTTGAGCGTGTCGGGCAGCGGCTCGTGCGCCACCGAATCGTACAGCTGGCGCAGGCCCGAAGCCCACCCCGGGCCCTGATTTCGTTTATCGGTCTTCGTATGCACAGTCTTATCGTCTTGCCCCGCGCGCGGCGATTTGCCGAGTGATCGCTTGTCCAATGCTGTTTTCCCGCCCCGATGACACCCGCCGCCAGGTCCCGCGCACGCGCGAAACCCATCCTCGCGAACGGGCAATAAAACCGGGGAACGATGCGCGACGGGCTTGGTTCCCTTGCTACCGCTGCGGCATAGGCCGGGCGGGTCGGCAACTTGTTCGAACGTAGGGGCGGGGCAATCGCACTGCAAACCACCGACCTCGACCGGCGGCGTACCCGGCGGTGGCTGGTATCTTATCCGCGCGCCACGCCGCTGGCGATTTTCCTGCTGATCGTCGCGATCACGGCCCTGAGCGTGTTCGCGATCGAACGCGGCGAGCGCCGCCGCGAGGAAGCCATGCTGTCCGAAACCGCGCAGGCGATCGCCTCGGCGATCGAGCGGCGCGGCAACACCTCGTCGGCTTACTTGCGTGCCGGCGCGGCGCTGTTCGGTACGTACGACCAGGTTCCCGCCAGCCTGTTCCGCCGTTTCGTCAGCGAGCTGCGGCTCGATGCCGACTATCGCGGGGCCGAAGGGGTCGGCTGGGCCGAAGCGATCGCCCCCGCGGAGATTCCCGAGTTCGAGCGCCGCACGGCGGAAGTCGCGGGGATGCGCGGCGTGCGCCCGGCGCCGGAGCCGGGGCGCGGGCAGCTCGTCCCGGTCACCTTCCTGCAGCCCGACACCGAGCGGAACCGGCGGGCGCTCGGCTTCGACATGTATTCCGAGCCCGCGCGCCGCGCCGCGATGGACGAAGCCGAGCGCACGATGCAGCCGACCGCGAGCGCGCTCGTCAGGCTGGTGCAGGACGGCAAGCCCGGGTTCCTGATCTACATGCCGGTGTTCAACGAGGCGGGTAGCGGGCGATCGCTCAAGGGGTTCATCTACAGCCCGTTCGATGCGGCCGAGTTTCTCCAGTCGGCCGTGCAGCAGGGCCCGCGCAACGGGATGGGCGTGCGCCTGTTCGACGCGGCCGAGGAATCGAACGCGGCGCTGCTGGGCGAGGTCGCCCCCGCGAGCCGCAGCGGGCGGATAATCACCAGCATCGTCACCGTGGCCAACCGGCCGATGCTGCTGACCGTCGAATCGCCGCGCGGCAAGACGCTGTCGATGCTGTCGATGCTGACGCTGCTGTTCGGCCTGCTGGTCGCCAGCCTGCTGATGGTGGTGGCGCGGCTGCTGACCCAGCAGGCGATCGAGGACCAGGCCTCGCTCGACTGGCTCGCCGAGCAGAACTCGATCCGGGATACGCTGACCCGCGAGCTCAATCACCGGGTCAAGAATACCCTCGCCAACGTGCTGTCGATCGTCAGCCTGACCCGGCGGCGCGCGACCAGCCTCGACGACTTCGCCGAAGGGCTCGACGGGCGCATCCGCGCGCTGTCGGCCACCCACGACCTGCTGACCCAGTCGGATTGGAGCACGACGCCGATCCGCGCGGTGATCGAAGCCGAGCTTGCGCCCTATGCCCGTTCCGAAGGGGCGATCGAGCTCGCCGGCCCCGACGTCGAGCTGGCGCCGAACGACGCGCTGTCGCTCGGGCTCGCCATCCACGAGCTGGCGACCAATGCGAGCAAGTACGGGGCATTGTCGGCGGCGAACGGCAAAGTGCGGGTCACCTGGGCGCTCGACCGCGAGGATCTCGCCAGCCTGCGGTGGGTCGAGAGCGGCGGCCCGCCGGTTTCGCCCAGGCGCTCGCGCGGCTTCGGCACCGACCTGATCGAGAAGATCGTCGCGCACGAATTGCGCCATCCGGTCGATCTGCGGTTCGCGGAGAGCGGGGTGACCTGCACGCTGCACGTGCCGGTGCGCCAGCCGAGCGAGTTCGAAATCCGCGCCCGGCGGCGCGCGCGCGCGCGGTGAAGAGCTGACGGGATGGCGGCGGGCGGCGGCGGCGCCGCCCGGCCTGTGCCGAAGGGAGCGGATCAGCCCAGCGGGCGGCTCGAGCCGAAGAACAGCGCCTGGCTAATCGCCGCGCGGACGGTCGATTCCTGGAACGGCTTGGTCACCAGGTATGTCGGCTCGGGCCGATCGCCGGTGAGCAGCCGTTCCGGATAGGCGGTGATGAAGATCACCGGCACGCTGTCGATCGCGAGAATGTCGTCCACCGCGTCGAGTCCGGAGGAACCGTCGGCCAGCTGGATGTCCGCCAGGACCAGCCCGGGCGTGCTTTCGGCGACGACTTCCTGCGCCTGGGTGCGGGTGGCGGCGGTCCCGCAGATTTCGTGGCCGAGCGAGCGCACGAGGTCTTCGAGCTGCATCGAGATCAGCGGCTCGTCCTCGATGATCAGCACGCTGGTGGTCGACTCGCGGTCGATCTCCTCGACCGCCTGCTGCACCATCGCCTCGACGTCGGTCGGGTCCATCTCCATGATCTCGGCGGTTTCCGCGACCGAGAAATCCTCGAGCGTGGTCAGCAGCAGCGCCTGCCGGTTGAGCGGGGTGATCGTCCGCAGGCGATCCTGCGCTGCGCTTTCGTGATCGGAGTTGTCATCTTCGCTGTCGGCAATCTCGAGATAGGCGCTCGACCAGACCTTGTTGAACGCCTTGTACAGCGGCACGCGCCCGCCGGCGAGCGAGGTCTTCAGCGCATCGTCGGCCAGCGCGGCTTCGAGCGTCGCGCGGACGAAAGCGTCGCCGGTGTGCTGCGATCCGGTGAGCGCGCGCGCGTAGCGCCTTAGATATGGCAGGTTCTGGGCGACCTGATCCCCGAGCGACATGTATTCCCTTCCGTCAAATCTAGGGCACGAAACGTGGACCCGCGCCTATGGTTCCGCCGCGGGTTTGGCAAGCAGGTCGGACCGCGGCTCGAGCGGTGGCCGCAGCTCTCGAAATGGACCGGCGGAGCCTCCCCGGAAACGCAGGCCATGCCTCTGTCAGAAATAATCCCTTATTTTTCAAGCGTAAAGGCCACTCGTTCGGCAGTTGCGAAAAAATTTGCCGGGAGGCGGGAACGGCCTACGGGGTGGCGCATTTTGTCATTGTCACCGCCGAGACCCCCCCTCCCGTCCAAGCGGCTGGTGATACGATCCCGAAGGGCCTCCGCTCTGAACGCAGAGCGGAGGCCTTTTTTTCCTCGTCTCCGCCGGAGGTCGGCCGATGCCCGAGCAGCGTAACCAGGCCGGCCGCGAATTCCGGCGGATGATCAGGTGGGTGGTGATCGCGGGGGTGGCGATGGTCGCCGCCGCGCTGCTCTATCTGAGGGCGGTGGGCGAGTGGAGCCCGCACGCGGTGATAGCCACGATCCTCGGCGTGTTCTTTTCGGTATTGCTCGGCAGCGGACTGTTTGCGCTGGCGTTTTTCAGCAGCAAGAGCGGGCACGACGCGTCCGCCTCCGGCGGAAGCGGCCGGCCCGCCGACGAGATCAGGTAAGCGCGCCCTTGATCCGCGAGAGCAGGCCGGCGCGCGGCGGGCGGCGGAGCGCTTCGACCAGTTCGGCATAGTTGTAAGGCTTTTCGAGCACCGGGCCGAGCTCGGCGATCTCCGCCGGAATGTCTTGCGGCGCGCCGGTCGAAAAGACGATCCGCGGCGGCTTGGGCCCGACCGAGCTGACCAGCTCGGCGATCGCCCAGCCATCGTCGCGATCGGCGAGGTGGACGTCGATCACCATCGCGTCCGGCTTGCGCTCGCGCAGCGCGGCGAGGGCCTCGGCCGTGGTGCGACAGATCGTGACGTCGCGGGCGCCCGCGTCGCGCAGCGCATCCTCGAGCGCGAGCGCAATCAGCGGGTCGTCCTCGACCAGCAGAACTTCGCCCAGGGCTCGCCCGCGTACCCGGGTAATCGGCTTCGCCAAGATCGCGTCCTCCCCGGCCGGGCGCAGTTCCGGCCATGCCTGGGCGAACGACACCGCCGGCCCGCCGTTCCCGCCTCGCCGCTCGATTGCGCCGTGGCGTGGCCGACCCGCGGCTAGAGCGCCTTTTCGTAGATGACGTACTCGCGGTTCACGCGGCTGTCGATCGCTTCGGCGATGGCGACCATTCCCTGGTTGTCGTCCAGAATCCAGCCGATCTCGCCCCGGGTGGTTCCGTAGCGGGCGACGGCGTTGCGGCGAATGTGCTCGATCATCATGAAAGCGAGCTGGCTCGCCATGCGCGACGATTGCAGCTTCTTGCGCACCCCCATCAGCGGCACGCGCATCGTGCGCACCTGCGGCTTGCGCAGCCACTGCACCAGCTTGAGCCATCCGAACGGCAAGAGTCGGCCCTTGAGCGGGGCCAGCACTTCGTTGAGATCGGGCAGGGTCATCATGAAGGCGACCGGCTCCCCGTCGTACTCGGCGACCATGATCAGGTCCTCGAACACGATCGGTTTGAACTTCTTGCCGGCGTAGGCGATCTCCGCCTCGGTGAAGGGGACGAAGCCCCAATTGTCGGACCAGGCGTCGTTGAGGATATCGAGGATCAGCCGCGCCTCGGCCTCGAAACGGCGCTTGTCGACGTTGCGGATGCGGATCCGCTCGTTGCGCTCGCCGGCGGCGACGATCCGCTGGATCAGCGGCGGGAACCCGCGGGTCACGTCGAGCTCGTACGTTAGCAGCGACTTCGCCGGCGTATAGCCGCCTACGCTGGCGATCCACTCGGCGTAGCGCGACGGCTGATGCCCCATCATCACCGTCGGCGGGTGGTCGTGGCCGCGGACGAGCTGCCCCGGCTCCTCCCAGATCGACATGCTCAGCGGCGCGAGCACCCGCGTCATCCCCCGCGCGCGCAGCCAGTCCTCCGCACGCGCGATCAGCGCGTG
>JBGSBH010000087.1:0-8685 GCA_041730635.1 Cypionkella sp. | reverse complement strand
CCGCGGGATGCAGCGGCCGATCGAAGCGGAAGCCGGCTTCCGCGCCGCCGCTCCAGCGCAGCTCGGCGCCGAGCGTTTCCAGCCCCGCGAACTTTATCGAGTAGCCGGCGGCATCGAGCCAGCCGCCAGCGCCCAAGGCGGTGTTGAAACCGTCGCTCGACAGATCGGTGATCTCGACGGCGCGCTTGGAGCCCCGGCTCGAAGCCAGCCTCGCGGCGACCTTTGTTGCGAAGCGCGCGGATGCGCGCCGTTCCCTGCCCATGGCACAAGCCCCGGCTCGAAGTTTCTACGATGTGAGCGCGACCTGTGTTTTGCGCGAAACTACGCGGGATTAGCTAACCGATGTTTAATAGATCGCGTTCCGGGCTGTCGCGTTCTTCCAATTCGAGCCGGCCGCGCGCGTCATTGCGCCGCTAGCCTGTCGGGCGCGCGGCGGGGCTCGGTCGTGGAGCCGGTGCCGGCGGCGGCACCCCGGCGGGCGACGCCCGCGGCCGCGGCGGCGTCGCGGGGGGCCGTGCGCCGGTGGCGCTGTCGAGGAAATCGTCGCTCGCCGCCTGGGTGGCCTCGTCGGCCGGCACCGGCCGGCGCGCGGGCTGGCCCGGCACCTGCTCGCCTTCGGGCGGGAAAGGCTCCTGCCCCCCTGCCGGAGCGGCCGCGGGCCGCTGTGGCTCGACCAGGTTGCCCGCATCGTCGATGTAGTAATACTCGTTGGGGTCGCCGCCGAACATGTACTCCTCGTCGGGCTCGAGCTGCCATTCGGGGAGCTTGAGCTCGGTCTTGAACTGCTCGACCGGCCGGTTGCGCACCGCGTAGCGCATGTAGGCGGCGAAGGCGCGGGCCGGGGCCGTGCCGCCCTGGAGGCCCGGGACCGCCCGCGCATCGTCGCGGCCCATCCAAACTCCGGTGGTGATCCCGCTCGAGAACCCCAGGAACCTGCCGTCCTTGTTCGTGCGGGTGGGGCCGGTCTTGCCGGCCACCGGCCGCCCGATCTGCGCCGCGCGGCCGGTGCCGGTGCTGACCGCGGTCTGCAGCAGGTCGGTCATCCCCGCGGCGACATAGTCGGGCACCAGGCGGGTGCCCTCCTTGCGCTCGTGGGTGTAGAGCAGCTCGCCGCCGGTGGTGGTCACCTTGACGATGCCGTAAGGCTCGACGCTGACCCCGCCCCCCGCGACCGAGGCGAACGCCCGGGTCATGTCGATCACCCGGGTCTCGCTGCTGCCCAATACCATCGCGGGGAAGGTCGAGATCGGGGTGGTGATGCCGAAGCGCCGCGCCATCGAGGCGACCGTGCCGAACCCGACCTCGTTGCCGAGCTGCGCCGCCACGGTGTTCTTCGAATAGGCGAACGCGGTGCGCACGTCGATCTCGCCGGCGTAGCCGCCGCCGCTGTTGCGCGGGCTCCACCCGTCGATCGTCACCGGGACGTCCTTGACCCGGTCTTCCGGGGTGTAGCCCGCCTCGAGCGCGGCGAGGAACACGAACAGCTTCCATGCCGAGCCCGGCTGGCGCACCGCCTCGGTCGCGCGGTTGTAGTTGGTCGCGACGTAGTCGGTCCCGCCGACCATCGCCAGCACCGCCCCGTCGCGGTCGAGGCTGACCAGCGCGCCCTGGGTGCCCCGGGGCACGTTCGCCTTGATCGCGGTCGCGGCGGCCTGCTGCATGCCGACATCGAGCGTGGTCCATACCTCGATCGGCTCGAACGTCTCGGGCAGCAGGATCTCGAGCTGCGGCAGCGCCCAGTCGGTGAAGTAGCGGACCGAGTTCTGGCTGGTGTCCTTCTTCAGCCGGACCGTCGACGGATCGACCTCGGCCTCGGTCGCGCTGATCCGCCCCTGTTCGCGCATCAGCCGCAAGACCACGTTCGCGCGCCCGACCGCGGCATCGACGTCGGCGGTCGGCGAATAGCGGCTCGGCGCCTTGACCAGCCCGGCGATGATCGCCGCCTCGGCCGTGCTCAGCGTGCGGGCGTCGTGACTGAAGAACTTCCGGCTGGCGGAATCGATGCCGTAGGCGCCGCCGCCGAAGTAGACCTTGTTGAGATAGAGCTCGAGGATCTGCTGCTTCGAGAACTTGCTCTCGAGCGCCATCGCCAGCACGATCTCGCGCAGCTTGCGGTCGAGCGAGCGGTTGGAGTTGAGGAACAGGTTGCGCGCGAGCTGCTGCGTGATCGTCGAGGTCGCCTGCAACCGCCGCTCGCCAGTGATCCAGATATAGACCGCCCGGGCGAGGCCGATCGGATCGACCCCGGGATGCGAGAAGAACCGGCGATCCTCGACCGAGATCATCGCGTCCTTCATCACCTCGGGGATCTGCGAGCTGTCGAGCCACTTGCCGTAACTGGGGCCGAGTTCGATGAGGGTGCTGCCGTCACGCGCGCGCACCACGATCGTCTGGCCGGGCTGGGTCGCCTTCAGCGTCGAATAGCTCGGCAGCGAGCGGGCCGCGAACAGCACCGCGAGGCCGAGAAACAGCGCGGCGAGCACCGCCGCGGCACCGCCCCAGATGAACCCGCGGCGCAGCCACAGGCGCCAGCCGGTGCGTTCCGGCTTGCCCGCCTCGGGCCTCGTCTGCCGCCGCCGCTGCGCCTCGGCCGCCGCGCGCCGGCTACCCCGCTGAGCCATCTAGTCCGCCTGCACCCTCATGCCATTGCGGCGGGGTGCATAGGCGAGATGGAACCCGGCGTGAACGGCTATTCCTCCGGCTTGAAATCGAGCGACGCCGAGTTGATGCAGTAGCGCAGCCCGCCCTTGTCGCGCGGCCCGTCGGGAAACACGTGCCCGAGGTGCCCGCCGCACCTGGCGCACGTCACTTCGGTGCGGATCATGCCGAAGCTGGTGTCGCGATGCTCGTCGATGGCGGCGCCTTCGGCCGGGGCGAAGAACGCCGGCCAGCCGCACCCGCTGTCGTACTTGCCCTCGCTGTCGAACAGCGTCTCACCGCAGCCGGCGCACGTGTAGGTGCCCGGGGCGTAGTTCTTGTCGTACTTGCCGGTGAACGCGCGCTCGGTGCCCTTTTCGCGCAGGATGTGGAACCGCTCGGGGCTCAGCCGTTCGCGCCACTCGGCGGCGGTCAGGTTTCCGAAATCGATGGTCATCGAAAGAATCGCACTCCTTCGGCCGCGATATGGGGAGGGTTCCGCACGGCCTCAAGCGAGAGTCCCGGCGGAGGCTGGGACCTCAGGCGCCGGAGCGCCATCCCGCCCGAGGCCCCGGCCTTCGCTGGGGCTCGCTGCTCAGCCGTCCACCTGAGCGTAGTGGACCGGCGGCTGGATCACCTCCATCCGCTCGGTCAGCAGCGGGCGGAAGCTCGGCCGGCTCTTGAACACCGCGTACCAACCGCGCGCCTGCTCGTGCCCGGTCCAGTCGATCCCGCCGAGATAGTCGGCGACCGAGATCTGCGCCGCCGCGGCGAGATCGGCGAGGCTCAGCGTGCTCCCGGCGAGCCAGGCGCGGGTATCGACCAGCCAGTCGACATATTCGAGATGCTCGTGCGCGAGCTTCATCGCCTCGCGCAGGATGCGGCTGTCGGGCGGCTGGCGCAGGACGAGCCGCTTCTTCATCCGCTCGTGCAGCAGCGGGGCGACGACATCGTTGTAGAAATTCTCGTCGAACAGCGCGACCAGCCGGCGGATCTCGGCGCGGCTGGCGGCGGTGCCGTTGATCATCGCCGCCTTGTCGACCGTCTCCTCGAAATATTCGCAGATCGCCCGGCTGTCGGCCAGCACCACGCCCTTCGCCTTGTCCTCGAGCACCGGCGTGCGACCCGCGGCGTTGAGGCGCCAGAAGCCTTCGGACGGCTCCCACGGGTTCTCGCGCCACAGCTCGTAGCCGACGCCCTTCTCGCTCAGCAGCAGCCGCACCTTGCGGCTGAACGGGCACAAGGGAAACTGGTAGAGGCGCCACATGGCCGCCGGTCATGCACCAGCGACGCGGCGGAATCCACCGCTGGCGGCGGAAATAAGCGGCGGAAAACTCAGTCGGGGAGGCCGGCGCGGGCGATCGCCGCGCGCATCCGCTCGGCCGCCTCGCGCAGCGCGGGCACCATCGCCCCGAGCCCGCCGGCGGTCTCCGCCACCGCCCCCATCATCTGCGGCAGCCGCTCGCGCACCTTGCCCGGCACGTCCTCGGCTTCGGGCGATACGTTGCGCAGCGTCATGTCCGGATCGACCGTGGCGGGATCCTCGCCCGCCGCGCGGGCGACCGCGCGCGCCAGCGGCGCGAGCGGCACGTCGAGCAGAGCCTCGGCAGCGGCGGCCATTCCTTCGGCCATCGCCGCCTGGGTGGCCGGATCGCCGAGCGTCCGCTCGATCTCGCGGGTGGGCTGCTCACCGGGGGTCTCCTGCGCCCACGCAGGCAGCGGCGCGGCAAGCGCGCAGAGGGCAGCGGCGGCGATCGGCAGGCGCATGACGAATCCTTCGGCGAACCACGAATCGCGCGAAAGCATGCCGATCGAGCGGTTGATCGGGGCTGAACGAACCCCCGGACCGGTCGTCGTTACAAACCCGCGGCGTCGAGCAGCAGCAGGCACGGCGGCATCGCCGCCGCGAGCGCGGCGGGTTCGCGCAGCGCCTTCGCCTCCTCGGCCAAGCGGAACGCGACCAGATCGCGGCTCCAGCCGGTCTCGTCCATGATCCGCGCCGAGCTGCGCACGAAGAACTCGCGGCCGCGCTCGGCCAGCGCGGGCCACTGCCGGCCTTCCCCGCGCGCCTGCGCGGTAGCGCCGAGCGCGAAGGCCGCCGAGCAGCGGAGCGCGCTCGCCTGCTGCAGGGTGAGCGGTGCGGGCTCGGGCGCCTGGGCGTGGGCGGGCGCGGCGAGCAGGAGGGCGAGCGGAGCGAGGCGGTGAGTCATCGAACCCGCCCTACCCCGCGGGAGCTTAACCGCGCCAGACCCGGATTGACGCGCGCGACCCACAGCGCCAACGCCCAAGGCGACGCGACGCCAAGGGAGCCTGCCGCCATGACCGATTGCCACCTCCTCATCGCCGGCGAAGCGCTGACCGGCGAGGGCCGCGACCGCCAGGACGTGCTCGATCCCGCGACCGGGGAAGCGATCGGCAGCGTGCCGCACGCCACCGCCGCCGATCTCGACCGCGCGCTCGAGGCCGCCGCGCGCGGCTTTCGCACCTGGCGCGAGACCTCGGCCGACCAGCGCACCGCGGTGCTGCTCAAGGCCGCGGCGCTGATCCGCGAGCGCGCGAAGGACATCGGCGCCACGATCACCCGCGAGCAGGGCAAGCCGCTCAAGGAAGGGATCGGCGAGACGATCTACTGCGCGATGCTGCTCGAATTCTACGCGCAGGAGGTGAAGCGCATCTACGGCCGCACGCTGGTGCGCCCGGCGGGGCAGCGGGTCGAGGTGCAGTACCATCCGGTGGGCCCGGTGGCCGGGTTCGCCGCGTGGAACTTCCCGGCGTTGAACGTGATGCGCAAGATCGGCGGCGCGCTCGCCGCGGGGTGCTCGACGATCGTCAAGCCGTCGGAAGAGACCCCCTCGGCGGGCCTTGCGCTGGTGCAGGCGTGCATCGACGCCGGGGTGCCGGGCGATGCGGTGCAGTGCGTGTTCGGCGTGCCTTCGCAGGTGAGCGAGCACCTGCTGGCGAGCCCGGTGATCCGCAAGGTCACCTTCACCGGCTCGACCGCGGTCGGCAAGCACCTCGCCAGGCTGGCGGCCGACGACCTCAAGATCGCGACGATGGAGCTGGGCGGCCACGCTCCGGTGCTGGTGTTCGCCGACGCGGATATCGACAAGGCGTTGGATACGATGGCCGCCAACGCCTTCCGCAACGCCGGCCAGGTCTGCGTCAGCCCCACGCGGTTCCTGGTCGAGCAGCCGGTCTACCAGCGCTTCCGCGACGGGTTCGTCGAGCGCGCGCAGGCGATCAGGGTGGGCAGCGGGATGGATCCCGCGACCGAGATGGGGCCGATGGCATCGACCCGCGGGCTCGAGCGGATGGAAAGCCTGATCGGCGACGCGAAAGCGAAGGGCGGGCAGGTGCTCGCGGGCGGCGAGCGGATCGGCAACCAGGGATATTTCCACCAGCCGACGGTGCTCGCCGAAGTGCCGACCGAGGCGGCGATCATGAACGACGAGCCGTTCGGCCCCGTCGCGATCCTCAACCCGATGCCGGAAGGAGAGGACGGCGAGGAAGCGATGATCGCCGAGGCCAACCGCCTGCCCTACGGCCTCGCCGCCTACGCCTGGACCCGCGATCCCGCGCGCCGCCGGCGCCTCGCCGCCGAGATCGAGACCGGCATGCTGGCGCTCGACACCGGCAGCGTCTCGGCGGCGGACGCGCCGTTCGGCGGCGTCAAATGGTCGGGCTACGGCAGCGAGGACGGGCGCGAGGGGGTGCTCGCCTGCATGGTGCCCAAGACCGTGCACGAAGGCTGAAGCCATGGCCTTCGAGACGCCTCAGCCCTGAGGCTTCGGCTCCTCAGGGCAATCGGAATAGGGTCTAACCGCCGTTCGCCCTGAGGGGGTGAGGCTGCAAGCCGAACCGTCTCGAAGGGCAGTGCCAGAGGAGCTGATCGAGATGAGAACCCGCGCCGCGGTCGCCTTCGCCCCCCAGCAGCCGCTCGAGATCGTCGAGCTCGACCTCGAAGGGCCGAAGCCGGGCGAGGTGCTGGTCGAGATCATGGCCACCGGCATCTGCCACACCGACGCCTACACGCTCGACGGGCTCGATAGCGAGGGCCTGTTCCCCAGCGTGTTGGGGCACGAGGGCGCCGGGATCGTGCGCGAAGTGGGCGCGGGCGTGACCAGCGTGAAGCCGGGGGACCACGTGATCCCGCTCTACACGCCCGAGTGCGGCCAGTGCAAAAGCTGCCGCAGCGGCAAGACCAACCTGTGCACCGCGATCCGCGCGACGCAGGGCAAGGGCGTGATGCCCGACGGGACCAGCCGCTTCCGCTACCGCGGGCAGACGATCCATCACTACATGGGCTGCTCGACCTTCGCGAACTTCACCGTCCTGCCCGAGATTGCCGTCGCCCGCATCCGCGAGGACGCGCCGTTCCGGACCGCCTGCTACATCGGCTGCGGGGTCACCACCGGCGTGGGCGCGGTGCTCAACACCGCCAAGGTCCAGCCGGGCGACAACGTCGTGGTGTTCGGTCTCGGCGGGATCGGATTGAACGTGATCCAGGGCGCGCGGCTGGCGGGTGCGGGGCGGATCGTCGGCATCGACATCAACCCGGCCCGCGAGGAATGGGGCCGCCGGTTCGGCATGACCGACTTCATCGACGGACGTGGCCTCGGAAGGCAGGAAGCCATCGACAAAATCGCCGAATGTACCGACGGCGGGGCCGACTACAGCTTCGATTGCACCGGCAATACCGAGGTCATGCGCACCGCGCTCGAATGCTGCCATCGCGGCTGGGGGACTTCGATCATCATCGGGGTCGCCGAAGCGGGCAAGGAGATCGCCACCCGGCCGTTTCAGCTCGTGACGGGCCGCAACTGGCGCGGCACCGCGTTCGGCGGCGCCAAGGGCCGCACCGACGTGCCGAAGATCGTCGACATGTACATGGACGGAAAGATCGCGATCGATCCGATGATCACCCACGTGCTGGCGCTCGACGAGATCAATCGCGGCTTCGAGCTGATGCGCGCCGGGGAATCGATCCGTAGCGTGGTGGTCTATTGACGCCCCGCGCGCTGCGGATACGGGTGGCAATTCGCAACGCAAGGGAGAAGGCGATGTACAGCCACATGATGGTCGGTTCGAACGACCTCGAGAAATCGAAGAAATTCTACGACGCCTGCTTCAAGGCGATCGGCGGGCGCGAGGGCAGCGTCGATCCCAAGGGCCGCCTGATGTACTTCCACAACAACAGCGCCTTCCTCGTCACCAAGCCGATCGACGGCCAGCCCGCGACCGCCGGCAACGGCTCGACCATCGGCTTCTCGATGACCCCCGAGCAGGCCGACGCCTGGCACCAGGCGGGCGTCGAGAACGGCGGCACCGCGATCGAAGACCCGCCGGGCGAGCGCCCGGGCTCGGGCATGTACCTCGCCTACTTGCGCGATCCCGACGGCAACAAGCTCTGCGCGCTGCACCGGATCGGCTCCTGACGCGAACCGTGCGTGGCCCGAAGTCCCCCTCCCCCATGGGGAGGGGTTAGGGGTGGGGGGGCAGCGGGGAGAAGCGGGCCTGCTGGCCGACCTCGCCGCGCTCGATATCCCCTACGAGGCGCATGAGCACCCGGCGGTGTTCACCGTCGCCGAAAGCCGCGCGCTCGATCGCGGCATCCCCGGCGCCCACACCAAGAACCTGTTTCTGAAGGATGCAGGCGGCGCGTTCTGGATGGCGACGGTACCGGCCGAGGCACGCGTCGATTTGAAAGCGCTGCCGGCCGCGATCGGGAGCAAGCGCGTGAGCTTCGCCAAGGCGGAGGACATGCGCCGCCTGCTCGGCATCGAGCCTGGCTCGGTCACCCCGCTGGCGATGATAAACGCGCCGCCCGGCAGCGTCACCGCGGTGCTCGACGCCGCTCTCGCCGGGGCGGCGCGGATCAACGTCCACCCGCTGCGCAATACCGGCACGCTGGGGCTCGCGGGCGCGGACGTACTGCGCTTGCTGCACCACTGGGGGCACGCGCCCATAGTGGCCGACGTCCCGTACACGGCGCCCGACTGACTACTGCGAGAAAAGCAGCACGCTGCGCCCGCCGCCGGCGATCAGCAC
>JBGSBH010000086.1:0-8779 GCA_041730635.1 Cypionkella sp. | reverse complement strand
GGTCCGCCGCGTCGCGGCTTTCCGCGGCCGCTTCCTGCCGGGTCGATATGCCAAAATCGTTCTGGGCTTCGATGCGCGACTGCTGGCTGCCGCCGATCGCGATCCGCTTGCCGCGGCTCTTCGCCTCGCTGCGCGGGATGCTCACACGCAGAACGCCGTCACGGAAATCCGCGGTCGCGCGGTCCTCGTCGACATCGGAGGGCAGGGCGATGCTGCGCTCGAAGCGGCCGTAGCTGCGCTCGGAATAACCGGTCTCGTCGTTTCGTTCGCTGCGCTTTTCGCCCGACAGCGTCAACATGCCGTTCTCGACCGTAATGTTGATGTCCTGCTCTCGCACGCCGGGAAGCTCGGCGGTGATCTCGACGCGCTTCTCGTCGGCATGCAAATCCAGAGCGGGAGCAAGCCCGCCCGGGAAGAGGCTGGTGCCCCCGGTTCGGTCACGCTCGAACATCTGGTCGAAGAGGCGGTTCACCTGTCGGTGCAAATCGAACAGGCCGCCCCCAAACGGGCTGCCCTCGGCAAGGGAGCCGGGGCGCCACGAGGTGAGATATCGGTTAGCCATTCCATTGCTCCTTTCTTTCAAAAAAGATCGAAGCGGATGGCCAGCGCTGCGGCGCGAAAAGGGGTGAAAGCCGCACCGTGGCCGGTCCGCATTCCACGGCGGGGATTTGGGAAATGATCGAGCGGTTTCAAGGGCTAGACCGGCGGAAAAATTTCTTGCGGGCGGGGTCTGCGGGTCGTAGCCGCGATGGCGGTCACCGCACCCAATCGAGCCCGATTTCCTCGAAAATCTCGCGGCTCTCGGCCCAGTTTTCCTCGACCTTGACGTGGAGGAACAGGTGCACCTTGCGCCCCAACAGCTCGCTCAGCTCCTGCCGCGCCGCCTCGCCGATGGCCTTGATCCGCGCGCCGCCCTTGCCGAGCACGATGGCGCGCTGGCCCTCGCGGCCGACGACGATCTGCTGGTGGATTTCGACGCTGCCATCCTGGCGCTCGATATACTTCTCGGGGCGCACCGCGCTGTCGTAGGGCAGCTCTTCGTGGAGCTGGCGGTAGAGCTGCTCGCGGGTGATCTCGGCCGCCATCAGCCGTTCACTGGCGTCGGACACCTGGTCTTCGGGATAGATCCATTCGCCTTCGGGCATCATCGCCGCGAGCGCGATCTTCATCTCCGGCACTCCGTCACCGGTGAGGGCCGAGACGAAGAAGATCTCGTCGAAGTCGGCCTTCTGCGCGAACTCCTGCGCCAGCGCGAGCAGCGGCTCCTTCTTGGCCACGTCGACCTTGTTGAGCACCAGCACCTTGCGCTCGGGCCGGTGGCCGAGCGCCTCGAGCAGCGGGTCGAGCTCGTGGCGGCGCTGCTTCAGCGGATCGACCACCAGCAGCACGGCGTCGGCCGCCTGGGTGCCCTCCCACGCGGCGCTTACCATCGCCCGGTCGAGCCGCCGCTTGGGCGCAAAGATGCCGGGGGTGTCGACCAGCACCATCTGGGTCTGGCCCTCCAGCGCGATGCCCATCAGCCGCGCGCGGGTGGTCTGCGCCTTGGCGGAGACGATCGCCACCTTCTGCCCGACGAGCGCATTCACCAGCGTCGACTTGCCCGCGTTGGGCGCGCCGATCACCGCGACGAAGCCGCATCTCTGCGCAGGCCGAGGGGTCATCCGAACCTCTCCATGAACGCGCGGGCCGCTTCGGTTTCGGCCTGCTGCTTGCTCGACGCGTGTCCTTCGGCCTCGCCGACCCCGGCGATGCGGACGCGGACGGTGAAGCGGGCGTTGTGGTCGGGGCCCGAGCGATCGACCAGCTCGTACTCGGGAGGCTTGCGGCGGTTGCCCGCGGCCCATTCCTGCAGCGCCGACTTCGGGTGCTTCGACCGCCCGCGGCGCCCGTCGACCGCCTCGCGCCACAAGTGGTGGACGAGGTCGCGGGTCGGATCGAACCCGGCCGAGAGGAAGTTCGCGCCGAGCAGCGCTTCCATCACGTCGCCCAGCACGTTGTCGCTGTCGTGCGCCCCATCGTCGCGCGCCTGCTTGCCGAGGCGGATGTGCGCCGGCACGCCGATGTCGCGCGCGATGCACGAGCAGGTGTCGCGGCTGACCAGCGCGTTCAACCGCTGCGCCAGTTCCCCCTCGGGCGCGTCGGACAGCGCGAACAGCCAGTGCGAGATGGCAAGGCCGAGCACCCGGTCGCCGAGCCATTCGAGCCGCTCGTAGTTCTCCGCCGCGCCGGTCGAGCCGTGCGTCAGCGCGGAGTTGAAGGCCGCCTCGTCGCGCACGGTGAAGCCCGCCGCCTCGAGCCAGGCGCGGGTCGCGGGAGGCAGCGCGCTCACAACCGCTCGCCCATGCGCCCGCCGCGCAGCGCGGTGAACCAGGTCCACGGCAGCAGCCATTGGGCGGAGCCGTCGGTCGACCAGACCATCGTGCCGGCGCGGGCGACGAGCAGCTCTTGCGGGACCATGCCGACCCCGCCGCCGGCGCTCGCCGGGAAGCGGCTGTCCTGCGAATTATCGCGATTGTCGCCGAGGAAGAACACGGTCCCCGCGGGCACGATCACCGGACCGAAATCGTCCTGCGGGGTGCGCCCGAAATCGAGCGTGTCGTAGCTGGCCCCGTTCGGCAGCGTCTCGCGGAAACGGGCGTAGCGGCAGGTCGCCGGGCCGGGCAGGCCTGCGGGATGGCAGCGGGTATTGGGCGACAGGGGGATCGCGAAGTCGGCGATCCGCGTGCGCTTCACCGGCACGCCGTTCAGGATCACCTGCCCGCCGCGCATCGCCACGCTGTCGCCCGGCAGCGCGATCGCGCGCTTGATGTAGTCGATCTTGTCGACCGGGTGCTTGAACACCACCACGTCGCCCGGGTCCGGCGCCCGCGACAGGACCTGCCCGGGGATCAGCGGCAGGTTGAGGGGAAGCGACCAGCGCGAATAGCCGTACGGCCACTTGGCGGCGACGAAATAGTCCCCGTTCCACAGCCGCGGCAACATCGATTCGCTGGGGATCGAGTAGAACGACAGGAAGAAGCTGCGGAACACGAACACCGCCAGCAGCAGCTTGGCGAGAAACCAGGCGAAGCTGCCGAGGCTTTCCTTCTCGCTCCCGGTTACGGCAGCCGCGGTGTCGGCGAGATCGGTGGCGGTCATCTGGCCCGGGCGGTTGCAAACATGGCCGCATCCCCTAGGGCCGAGCCACCCTTCGAGGAAAGGACTTTCACGTGAGCGACCGGTTGGGCGACATCCTGAGTGTGATCGCGGAGAGCGGGCACCGGACGCTGGCCGAGCTGTTCGCGGACGATCCCGAGCGGGTCGGCAAGCTCGCCACCCGGCTCGAATGGGGCGGCGACGATGCGCCCGGCGGGGCGCTGTTCGACTGGTCGAAGACCCATCTCGACGACGCCTTGCTGAGTTCGTTCGAAGCGCTGGCGGAGGCGCAGGATTTCACGGGCAAGCGCGCCGCGCTGCTGGCGGGCGAGCGGGTCAACGCCAGCGAAGGCCGCGCCGCCGAGCACACCGCGCAGCGCGGCGTCGGGAGCGAAGCGGCGGTCGAGGAAGCCGCCGCGCTGCATCAGCGAATGCACATGCTGGTCGAGGCGATCCACGGCGGCGCGCTCGGGCCGGTCCGGCAGCTGATCCACATCGGCATCGGCGGCGCGGCGCTCGGGCCCAGGCTGGCGATACAAGCGCTCGCTCGGGAAGAGGCCGAAGTCGACGTCCATGTCGTGTCCAACATCGACGGCCTCGCGCTCGAGGCGGCGTTCGCCCGGTGCGACCCCGCGACCACGCTGATCGCGGTGGCGAGCAAGACCTTCACCACGATCGAGACGATGACCAACGCCGCGAGCGTGCTCGCCTGGCTGCGCGAAAACGGCGTGGCCGATCCCTACGGCCGGGTGGTCGCGCTGACCGCAGCACCCGGCAAGGCCGTCGAATGGGGGGTGGACGAGACCCGCGTGCTGCCGTTTCCGGAAAGCGTCGGCGGGCGCTATTCGCTGTGGTCGAGCATCGGTTTCCCGATCGCGCTGGCGCTCGGCTGGCAGGCGTTCGACGCCATGCTCGCCGGCGCGGGGGCGGTGGACGAGCACTTCCGCGATGCGGAGGGCCGCGCTAACCTCCCGTTGCGCGCCGCGTTCGCCGACCGTTACTACGCGCAAGTGCGCGGCTGCCAGACCCGCGCGGTGTTCGCCTACGACGAGCGGCTGGCGTTGTTGCCGGACTATCTCCAGCAGCTCGAGATGGAATCGAACGGCAAACGGGTGACCGCCGAGGGCGCGCCGGTCGCCGGGCCGACCGCGCCGGTCACCTGGGGCGGGGTGGGCACCGACGCGCAGCACGCGGTGTTCCAGCTGCTCCACCAGGGGACGACGCTGGTGCCGGTCGACTTCATCGCCAGCGCCGAACCAGGCGACGCGCTCGACCCGGCGCATCACCGGATCCTGTTGATGAACTGCTTTGCGCAAGGGGCCGCGCTGATGGCCGGCCAGGCGAGCGACGATCCGGCGCGCGCCTACCCCGGCGACCGGCCGAGCGCGACGATCCTCCTCGACGACATCGACCCCTCCGCGCTGGGGGCGCTGATCGCGTTCCACGAGCACCGCACGTTCGCCAATGCGGTGCTGATGGGGATCAACCCGTTCGACCAGTTCGGGGTAGAGCTGGGCAAGGCGATCGCCAACCGGATCGATGCCGGTACGGGCCAGTTCGATCCGAGCACCGCGGCGCTGCTGGAGGCCGCCCGGCTTTCGTGACGCGTGTTACGGATCGATGACAACCGCTCGATAAGCGGCTAGGGGCGGGCGATGCACGGCCAGATGCCCGCCGACCATACGCCCGCCCGCGGTGATGCGCCCGCGCGGCCGATCCAGCGGGTCCAGCAGAACGTCGTCGCCCGCGCCGAGCGCGTGCTGCTCGATGCCATCTGCGCGCGCCTGCCGCGCTGGGTGCGGCCCGACATGCTGACCGCGCTCGGCATTCTCGGCGCGGTGATGGTGTTCGCCGGCTACGTCGCCAGCGTGATCGACCGCGACTGGCTGTGGCTCGCGGTGGCGGGCTACGTGGTCAACTGGTTCGGCGATTCCACCGACGGGAGCCTCGCCCGCTACCGTCGGATCGAGCGGCCGCGCTACGGCTACTTCCTCGACCATAGCTGCGACGGGATCGCGACCACGCTGGTGGTCGCCGGGATCGGCATGTCCCCGTTCGTCCAGATCGAGATCGCGCTGGTCGCGCTCGCCGGTTACCTGCTGATGTCGATCCACGCGTTCCTTTCGGTCAAGGTCTCGGGCGAGCTGCGCCTGTCCTACATGGCCGCGGGTCCGACCGAGCTGCGGATCATCCTCATCCTTTTCACGCTCGCGATGCTGGCCTTCGGCTACGATCCGGAGGCGATGATCGGCTACGGGCTGTTCGTGGGGTTCGCCGCCAGCGTGCTGATCGGGCTGTTCCTGGTCCAGACTTTCGCCACCGCCCGCCGCCTCGCGATCGAAGAGCCACCGCGCCATTGATTGACTTTTAGCATTTTCCCCACTATCTGGCGGCGCATCGAGACGCCTCGGCAGCGTGAACATGGCGACCCTGGTCGCCCCGGCCGCATCTCGGTTCCACTTTCCTGACTTCCCCTTTCACGCGGGTTGTTGACGAGGCCGGTCCGGCCTCACCACCCGCCGCAGACGCGCGCCCGCTGGGGCGGCGCGTTGCCGCTCGCATACGAGTATTCTCATGTCTTTCGAACAACTCGGGCTGTCGCAGCCCATCCTTCAGGCGCTCGACCAGAAGGGCTACACCACCGCCACCCCGATCCAGACGCAGGCGATCCCGCTGGTGCTGGCGGGCCGCGACCTGCTCGGCATCGCGCAGACCGGCACCGGCAAGACCGCCGCCTTCATGCTTCCCGCCATCGACCGGCTGCGCGAGGCCGGCAAGCCGACCCCGTTCAAGTCCTGCCGCATGTTGGTGCTGGCGCCGACGCGCGAGCTCGCCGGGCAGATCGCCAAGAGCGCCGAGGACTACGGCGGCTTCACCGGCCTGCGCGTCGCGGTCGTCGTCGGCGGCACTTCGGTCGGCAAGGACCGCAACAAGCTGCACCGCGGGACCGACATCCTCGTCGCCACCCCCGGCCGGCTGCTCGACCTGGTCGACCAGAAAGCGTTCCGCCTCGACGGGATCGAGGTGCTGGTGCTCGACGAGGCCGACCAGATGCTCGACCTGGGCTTCATCCACGCGCTGCGCAAGCTCGTGGCGTTGATGCCGCGCCAGCGCCAGACGCTGCTGTTCAGCGCGACGATGCCCGGCTCGATCAAGGAGCTTTCGAAGCAGTACCTGACCGATCCGGCGCACGTCTCGGTCACCCCCGCGGCGACCACCGCCGAGCGGGTCGAGCAGTTCGTCACCCTCGTCAGCCAGGTCGAGAAGCAGGCGCTGCTCGAGTTGATCCTGCGCCGCCGCTACCCGCAGACCGAGGGCATGGAACGGGTGCTGATCTTCACCCGCACCAAGCACGGCGCGGACCGGGTGGTGAAGAAGCTCGCCCAGGCGGGCATCGCGGCCGACGCCATCCACGGCAACAAGAGCCAGCCGCAGCGCGAGCGGGCGATCGCCCAGTTCCGCTCGGGCCGGGTGCCGATCCTCGTCGCGACCGACATCGCCGCGCGCGGGATCGACATCCCGGGGGTGAGCCACGTGATCAACTACGAGCTGCCCAACGTGCCCGAGCAGTACGTCCACCGCATCGGACGCACCGCGCGGGCGGGCGCTGACGGCATTGCGCTGACGCTGTGCGCCGAGGACGAGCGCGCGTACTTGCGCGACATCCAGAAGCTCACCGGGGTGACCTGCACCCGGCTGCCGCTGCCGGACAACTTCCGCGCGTTCGTCGAGGACGCGCCGATCGTGCGGCCGAAGGGCAACCCGGGGCAGGTGCAGCAGGCACGCGCGAAGAAGGTGCAGGCGAAGCCGCTCGGCGGCGACCGCCGCGACGATCGCCGACCGCGGCAGGACCAGCGGCAAGGCGAGCGGGGGCCCCGCAACGACCGCCCGCAGGGCGAGCGGCAGGGCCAGCACGGTGGCAAACCCGCCAACGGCCAGCAGCGCCGCCGTCCGTTCGGCAAGGGCCCTGGGGGCCACAGCGCCGGCGGCAAGCCCGGCGGCGGCAACTTCCAGCGCCGTTCGCGGGGGTAAATCTCCAAGCTCGTCATTGCGAGGAGCCGAAGGCGACGCGGCAATCCATTTCCGACGTGGCGGTGAGCGCGACCGTTGAAGATGGATTGCTTCCCCCGGCTAAGGGCCGGGGTCGCAATGACGAGCCTCGGTTGCCGAGTATGACTTGGCCCGCCATATGCGCGCCCCTGGCAGGAGGCGCGCGATGAGCGAATACGACTACGACCTGTTCGTCATCGGCGCCGGCAGCGGCGGGGTCCGCGCGAGCCGGATCGCCGCGGGCTACGGCGCGCGGGTGGCGGTGGCCGAGGAGCACCGCGTCGGCGGCACCTGCGTGATCCGCGGCTGCGTGCCCAAGAAGATGCTCGTCTACGGCGCGCATTTCGCCGAGGACCTGGTCGACGCGCGCAATTTCGGCTGGACGATCGACAATCCGAAATTCGACTGGACGGTGCTGCGCGACAACGTGCTGAAGGACGTCGACCGGCTGAACGGCGCCTATACCGACACGCTCGCCAACAACAAAGTCGAGGTGATCCTCGACCGGGCGACGCTCGCCGGCCCGCACGAGATCGCGCTCGGCAGCGGGCGCACCGTCACAGCGAAGTACATCCTCATCGCCACCGGCGCGCGGCCGCACGTGCCCGACTGCCCCGGCGCCGAGCTCGGCATCACCAGCAACGAGGCGTTCCACCTCGAGGCGCTCCCGCCGCGCATCCTGATCGCCGGCGGCGGCTACATCGCCAACGAGTTCGCCGGCATCTTCAACGAATTCGGCAGCAAGGTCACGATCATGAACCGGTCGGACCAGTTGCTGCGCGGCTACGACGAAGCCCTGCGCGACCGGCTGCTGCAGATCAGCCTGACCAAAGGGATCGATTTCCGTTTCCACGCGGCTTTTCGCGGGATCGCGCAGAACGAGGACGGCACGCTCACCGTGTCGATGACCAACCACGAGGACCTCACGGTCGACTGCGTGCTGTTCGCGACCGGGCGGGTGCCCAACACCGAAGGGCTCGGGCTTGAGGCGGCCGGGGTCGCGCTCGGCCAGCACGGCGAGATCGCGGTCGACGAATACAGCCGCACCAATGTCGGGCATATCTATGCGGTGGGCGATGTCACCGGGCGGGTGCAGCTGACCCCGGTGGCGATCCGCGAAGGGCACGCCTTCGCCGACACGGTGTTCGGGGGCAAGCCGACCGCGGTGGATCATTCGTGCATCCCGAGCGCGGTGTTCAGCCATCCGCCGCTCGCGGGGGTCGGCCTCACCGAAGGCCAGGCGAAGAACGCCTATGGCGCGGTCAAAGTCTACGAGAGCGACTTCCGGCCGATGAAGAACGTGCTCGCCGGGCGCAACGAGCGCAGCCTCTACAAGATGGTCTGCGACGAAGCCTCGGGCCGCATCCTCGGCATCCACATGATCGGCCCCGAAGCGCCCGAGATCATGCAGGCCGCCGCGGTGGCGGTGAAGGCGGGCCTTACCAAGGCCGATTTCGACGCTACGGTTGCGATCCACCCGACGATGGCCGAGGAGCTGGTGCTGCTCAGATAGTTTCCTCCCCGGAACGGGAGGGGGACCGCCCGAAGGGTGGTGGAGGGGCACCATCGGCATGACGCTCAGGTGCCCCTCCAC
>JBGSBH010000085.1:0-8767 GCA_041730635.1 Cypionkella sp. | reverse complement strand
GCGGCCGCGCGGGAACACCCCTTCCACCCGGGTCGGCTCGCTCTGCAGCCAGCGCGGCGGCTCGTAGAACCCGGGGGTCTGGTGGAGCGCGATCGCGGCGGCGAGGCACACCGCGAGGATCAGCCGGCGGGCGCGGCCGAACCTTGCGCGCCACGTCCCGCGGCGGCGGCCAAAGCGCGCGGCTGGCGGGCCTCGACGCGGCCAGGAAAGCCGCCCGCGCCAGCGAGGCTTCCGGCGAAACCGCACGACGTTCGCGGCCGGCCGGGGCCAGGGATTGCGCGGCGGACGAGCCATGGCCCACGCGTAATGCTCCCGCCGAGCTAAGAAACCATTTTCCTATTGCCCGGGAATTTGCTCCATCCTGTCCGATGCAGCCGCCGCCGCCCTCATCCCCGCCCGCCCCCAAGCGCCGGCGCCGCATCCCGGCGTTCCACCCCGTCCCGGTCGGCCCCAGGCGCGACGGGTGGACACCGGCGCGCCAGGCGCACTTCATCGGGCTGCTGGCGCAGACCGGGTCGGTCAGCGAAGCCGCGGCGCTGGTCGGGATGCGCCGCGAGAGCGCCTACCGGCTGCGCGCCCGGCCCGGCGCCGCGGGGTTCGCGGCGGCGTGGGACGCGGCGCTGGCCCGGCCGCATAAACGGGTCGATCTCGCCTCGACGAAAGCCACAGGGATCGAGCCGGGCGTGCGCTACGCCAGCGGCCTCGTCCAGGTGGTCGTCTATCGCGGGCGCTACCGCGGAAGTCACCGGAAAGACGACATAAACGCGCTTCTCCAGCACAACGCGCGGCTGAGCCGCGGAATGCCCGAATGGTGGTGAGCGGACGGGGCGCTAACCGGGCAGGCAGCGTCTCACGCAAGGTCACACAACACCCCCTTCGCGCGGCGAGCCGAAGCTAACCTTTGGCAACAAAGGTTTGCGCGCCCCACCGCTCGGCGCACGACTCCATCGGCGCGGCGCAAGCGCGGAAACCGCGCCCCTCCCTCGCCGCTTTCACCGGCACGCCGCCGCTCCTGCGAGGCGAGCGGTGGAAGCGAACGAGAGGAGACAGGCGATGTACGACAAGAGCACGCAGAACCCCGGCCAGCAGCAGGGCCAGCAGGCCGGCCAGCAGCCGGGCCAGCAGGGCAACCAGTTCGCGCAGGTGGGCCAGGGCGGCTCGCAGGGCGGCGGCCAGTTCGAACAGGGTCAGACCGCCGACGGCGGCCAGTCGGGCTCGCTGCAGGATCAGCAGGGCGGCACCGCGCAGTCGGGCTACGGCTCGGGCAGCGAAGGCCAGGCCGAGCAGGACCAGCAGGGCGCCGGCGGCCAGCAGGGCTACGGTTCGGGCGAGAACATGGGCGCCGACCAGCTCGAGCAGAACCAGCAGAGCGGCAGCGGCCAGTCCGGCTACGGCTCGGGCCAGGAAGGCGGCGCGGGTAGCCGCGGCGACTTCGCCGAGGGCGAAGGCGGCTTCGGCCAGGGCGGCGTCGGCGGCGGCCAGGGTGGCGGCGGCCAGTACGAGCAGGACCAGAGCCGCGAGCAGCGCTCGCCCGGCGCCAGCGACGAGGACGACGAGCTCGGCACCGGCGCCAGCGGCGGCCAGGGCAGCGGGTCCGGCGGCTCGGGCTACTGACCGCCCACGCCCGGCGCGTGGCGGCCGCTCTCCCCGACGGGAGGGCGGCCGTTGCCTTTTCGGCCCGGCCCCCCATCTCGCTGCCGGGGGATGCCACGAGGGAGAATGCCATGCGTACCGAAGCCGAAGTCGCCGCGATGCAATGTCCGGTCTGCCGCGTGCCGCTGAGCATGAGCGACCGCGCGGGGATCGAGATCGACTTCTGCCCCCAGTGCCGCGGGGTCTGGCTCGACCGCGGCGAGCTCGACAAGATCATCGAGCGCAGCGCCCCGCAGCCCGCGCGCGGCTCGCCCCGGCCCGAGCCCGACTACGCGCGCCACGGCGGCCAGTCGCATTCCGGCTACGGCCACGGCCATTACGGCAAGCCGTACAAGAAGCAGAAAAGCTGGCTGCACGAGATTTTCGACTGAGGGGGCCGGCGTGCAGGCCTCCCCCGGAACCGACCGGGCCGCCGCTCGCTCTAGAGGCACCGACACTTCCATGCATCTTGAAAGGGACGCACGATGAACGACGACAGCTACCTGCGCACCGGTGACGGGCAGGGCAACTTCTATCAGAACGACACCGCCGCCACCGGCGCCACCGCCACACTCAACACGCTGATCGCAACGCTGATCGATTCGGTCGAAGGCTATCAGAAGGCCGCCGCCGACACGACCAACCAGCGCTTCGCCGAGATGTTCAACAAGCGCGCGCAGGAGCGCCAGTCGGCGGTCACCAAGCTGCAGGCGGTGGTCGCCCGGCTCGGCGGCAACCCGGAAGACGACGGCAGCACCGCCGCCGCGCTCCACCGTGGGTGGATCAACCTCAAGGAAGCGGTGCTGGGCCGCGACGACACCGCGATCGTCAACGAGGTCGAGCGCGGCGAGGATTACCTCAAGAACAAGTTCGAAACCGCGCTGAACAACGTCGACCTGCCGGCCGAGGCGCGCAGCGCGCTCCAGGAAGCGTGGACCTCGGTCCGCGCCGGCCACGACGAGATGAGCCAGCTGAAGCACGCGATCAACTGATCGCGCGCGCCAGCGCACACGGGGCGGCGTCGCGATGCGGCGCCGCCCTTGTCGTGCCCGTGCAGGCTCAGTGCAGCGGGTCGCCCGCCTCGGCGCGGCGATCGCGGCCCGAGCGCCGGTCGCCCGTGCGGCGGTCGGGGCCCTCGAACGGCATTTGCGCCGCCCGCCGGTCGCCCCCGCGGCGGTCGCCGCCGCGCTCGGGCTTGCTGCTGGCATCGGCCATCGGCCATCTCCTGTCGGCCCGGGGCATACCCCGCGCCTGCCGGAAATTGCCAGCAAGGCGTTGTTTTATCGTTAAGCGCGGGCCCGGGCTTCCGCCGCGGGCGGCCCGTCGTAACCGATCGCCCAGGCGTAGGACGCGCTGTCGAACATCTCGAGGTAGCGGATCGCCCGGCCCTGCCACACGGTCCAGACGTCGACCTTGGGGCTCGCCAGTTCGCGCAGCGTGCGGCGGTGGGGCCAGCGGACCCGCCCGATCCACACGATGCGGTCGCCCTCGGCGACCAGCGCATCGGTGCGGGTGGAGACGAGTTCCCAGCTTTCGGCAAGCGCCGCCCAGTACCCGAGCACCGCGGCCTTGCCGATGAACGGTCCGCTCAGCCGGTCGCACGGGAACGCCCGTTCGAGCACTGTCTGGAAGTCGATGCCCTCGTCCATCAGTTCGAAGAAAGCGGCGGGCGTGGTGCCCCCGCTGGCACTCCACGCGTCATAGGCAGCGGCGAGGCGCTGCCGGAATCTGTCCATTATGGGCGACCCGAAGTTCGTGTTCTACGTTCCCCGTCCTACCATCCGCGACGCGCGACGGGCAACGCGCGGGAGGCGGAAATAATCCGCTGGCGATAAACCCCCTGCGCTCATCGGCTTAGCGGCGTCGGGCCGTGCGCGCGCTCGCGACGCTGTTGCGCCAAGGCCACGGGCGCCGCTCGCTTCCCACGCCGGCGCTCTGCCGCTAAGCGCTCCCCTCGACGCTTCCGCATACGAGGATCTGCGCGCGATGACCGGCGACGAGGCGACCCCGGCGAGGGCCCCCAACGAGAAAGCGGAAGTGCTGATCGAGGCGCTGCCCTATCTCCAGCGCTACGCCGGGCGCACCTTCGTGGTGAAGTACGGCGGTCATGCGATGGGCGATCCGGACGCCGCGCGCGACTTCGCGCAGGACGTGGTGCTGCTGCAGGCGGTCGGGATCAACCCGGTGGTGGTCCACGGCGGCGGCCCGCAGATCGGCGCGATGCTGCGAAAGCTGGGGGTGGAGAGCACGTTCGTCGATGGCCTGCGGGTGACCGACAAGGCCACCGCCGAAGTGGCCGAGATGGTCCTCTCGGGCGCGATCAACAAGGAGCTCGTAGGCTGGATCGCGCAGGCCGGGGGCAAGGCGCTGGGCATCTCGGGCAAGGACGGCGGCATGGTCACCGCCGCCAAGGTGGCGCGCGCGGTCAAAGACCCGGAGAGCCGGATCGAGCAGGCGATCGACCTCGGCTTCGTCGGCGAGCCGGCGCGGGTCGACACCACGCTGATCGACACCGCGGTCGCCGCCGGGATGATCCCGGTGGTCGCCCCGATCGGGGCCGGCGAGGACGGGCACACCTACAACATCAACGCCGACACCATGGCCGGCGCGCTCGCCGCCGCGCTCGACGCCGCGCGGCTGTTCCTGCTGACCGACGTGCCGGGCGTGCTCGGCAAGGACGGCGCGCTGCTGGCCGACCTCACTCCCGCGAGCGTCGCCGCGCTGCAGGCCGACGGCACGATCAGCGGCGGTATGATCCCCAAGCTCGAGACCTGCGTCCACGCGGTCGAGGCCGGGTGCGAGGCGGCGGTGGTGCTCGACGGGCGGGTGCCGCACGCGATGCTGCTCGAATTCTTCACCGCGCGCGGCGCGGGCACGCTGATCCGCGCCGACCGCGCCGGCGTATTATCGCATTGATACACCGGTCGCCCGCCTCTAGAGGCTGAACCGCCAACCCGATCCGAGGACCCGATGGACGCGCTGATCCAGATTTTCATCATGCTCGCGAACACCGCGAACATGCTCGTCATCGTCTGGTTCATCATCGGGCTGCTGTTCAGCTTCAACGTGATCGGGCGCGACAATACCTTCTTCGTCGCGGTGCACGATGCGATCGCCCGGCTGTTCGAGCCGATCCTGCGCCCGATCCGCCGGGTGCTGCCCGATACCGGCGCGATCGACTTCTCGCCGATGGTGCTGCTCCTGCTGCTCTACGCGGTGATCATCGTGCTCGAGAGCCTGCGGCCGATCTGATGCCGGCGAGCCTGATCGACGGCAAGGCGTTCGCCGCGGCCTTGCGCGAGCGAGTGGGCACCGCCGCGCGCCGCTTCGAGCAGGCGGCGGGGCGCAAGCCGGGGCTCGCGGTGGTGCTGGTGGGGGACGACCCGGCGAGCCAGGTCTATGTCGCGAGCAAGGGCAAGGCGACGCTCGCTTCCGGCATGGCGAGCTTCGAGCACCGGCTTCCCGCGCACGCCACGCAAGCCGAGCTCGAGGCGCTGGTCCGCCGGCTCAACGCCGATCCGGCGGTCGACGGCATCCTCGTCCAGCTACCGCTGCCGGCGCCGCTCGACGACAAGGCGGTGATCGCGCTGATCGACCCGGCCAAGGATGTCGATGGGCTGACCGATGCCAATATCGCCGCGCTGGCGAACGGCCGCGATGGGCTGTTTCCCTGCACGCCGGTCGGGTGCCTGATGCTGCTCGAGGACCGGCTCGGCAGCCTGGCGGGAAAGAGCGCGGTGGTGATCGGCCGCTCGCAGCTCGTGGGCAGGCCGATGGCCCAGTTGCTGGTCAACGCGAACGCCACCGTCACCATCGCCCACAGCCGGACGCAGGATCTGCCGGCGGTGGTGCGCCGGGCGGACATCGTGGTCGCCGCGGTGGGGCGGCCGGAGATGGTCCGCGGCGACTGGATCAAGCCGGGCGCGATCGTGATCGATGTCGGGATCAACCGGCTGGCGCCGCGCGCGGGCGAGGCGAAGGGCCGCCTCGTCGGCGACGTCGCGTTCGCCGAAGCGTGCGAGGTCGCGGGCGCGATTACCCCGGTTCCGGGCGGGGTCGGCCCGATGACCATCGCCGTGCTGCTGCGGAACGCACTGGTCGCCGCGCATCGCCGGGCCGGCCTGCCGTTTGCGGCGGGCGCCCCGTAGGCTAAGACCGGGGCATGACCCGCCCCGCCATCGCCGCCGCCGCTGCCCTCCTCGCGCTCGCCGGTTGCGCCGCCGGCCCCGCCGAACCGCGCGATCCGCGCGCGCGCACGCTGGTGGTCCGCGGCGAGCCGAGCACCGTCATCGCCGCCGAGCTCGCGTTCGCCCGCGAGGCGCGCGAGAAGGGCACCTGGGCCGCCTTCCGCCAGTGGGCGACCGCCGACGCGATCTGGCCGGACCCGGGCTGGAAGAACGTGCAGCTCTCGCTGAAGGGCGTGCCCGACCCGGCGCGCGCGGTGGTCTGGGCGCCCGACATGGTGTGGGTCAGCTGCGACGGCAGCTACGCGCTGTCCACCGGCCCGGCGACCTGGCCGGACGGCAGCAAGAACCGCTTCGCGACGATCTGGCAGCGGCAGGACAACGGCGACTATCGCTGGGTGCTCGATCAGGGCTTCGACCTCGAGGAGGGCTACGCCCCCCGCGAGATGATCGCCGGCCGCGCCGCCGAGTGCCCGCCCGGCACCCGCGCCTTCCGCGAGCAGCCCCGCCCGCGCGCGCGCCGGGGCGAGGCCTGGCATGGGGGCCGGTCCGACGACGGCACGCTCGCCTGGACCACCGCGCTCGCCGCCGACTGCCGCCGCACGCACGTCGTCAGCGTGCGCGAGGACGGCGCGACGAAGGAAGTGTTCCGCCGCACCTCCAGCGTGCCGCCGGTCCGCGAGGGGGCCGCGGCCCCCGCTTGCTGACATGCTCGAGCTGTTCCTCTCCGCCTTTGTCACCCTGTTCGTGGTGATCGACCCGCCCGGCTGCGCGCCGATCTACGCCGGGTTGACCAAGGGCGCCACCGCCCGCCAGCAGCGCGCGATGGCGCTGCGCGCCTGCGCCATCGCCGGGGCGATCCTGCTCGTCTTCGCGCTGTTCGGTGAGGATCTGCTGGGCGCGCTTCATATCGAACTCGACAGCTTTCGCATCGCCGGCGGAATCATGCTGTTCGTGATCGCGCTCGACATGGTGTTCGAGAAGCGCACCCAGCGCCGCGAGCAGCGCGCCGAGCGGGTCGCGGCGGAGAACGCCCGCACGCCGGAGGTCGACGACGTCTCGGTATTCCCGATGGCGATGCCGATGCTCGCCGGGCCGGGCGCGATCGCCAGCGTCATGCTGCTCACCGCCAAGGCGCAAGGGGCCGAGCAGACGCTGATCGTGCTGGGCGCGCTCGCCGCGGTGCTGGTGCTGACGCTGCTCGCGCTCATCGCCGCGAGCCCGCTGATGCGGCTGTTCGGCGCGCGGGTAGAGGCGGTGATTACCCGGCTTCTCGGGGTGCTGCTCGCGGCGCTCGCCGCGCAGTACGTGATCGACGGGCTGCGGGCGAGCTTCGCGCTCTAGTCGCGGTCGTTGGCGCTATGGTTCAGCGCGCGCAGCATCGCCCGGAAGCGGTCGTCGACGATCACGGGAAACGCGCGCTTGAGGCTGCGGCGCAAGCGGATGCGGCGATCGAGCGGGTCGTGGCCCCCTTCCCACTCGTAGATCGTGCAATCCATCGGCGCCTCTCGCGAAGGTGATGCGCACTACTGCAAGGTGACCCGCTTATCATCCGGATCGCTGCGACCGAAGAACTGCATCAGCTGTATCAACAGTTCGCACCGCTCCGACAGCGTCGCCGCCTCGAGCAGCGCCTGCTTGGCAGCGGGATCGAATGGAGCGATCTGGCTGACCCCGTCGATCAGCGTGCGGTCGTCGAGCCGCGCGACCGAGTCCCAGTCGACCAGATAGCCCTGCGCATCGGCGAAGGCGCGCGCCTCCTGCTCGAAGCCCGCGCGCTCGACGCTCGCCAGCGCGGCGTCCTCGTCCTCGCTCAGCAGCTCGCCCTCGACCTGGCGAAAGGGCGTCGTCACCGCGAGCTCGCGCAGCACGCGAAAGCGCGCTTCGCCGGCGAGAATGATGTTGTAGCGACCGTCATCGAGCGCCTCGACCTCGTCGATCTTGCCGACGCAACCCACCGAGTAGAGCGGCGCGCCTTCGGCCGCGGTCTGCGGCTGGATCATCGCGATCCGCCGGTCGCGCGCCAGCGCATCGCCCACCAGCGCGCGGTAACGTGGCTCGAACACGTGCAGCGGCAGATGCAGCCCGGGGAACAGGATCGCGCCCGGCAAGGGGAAGATGGAGAGGCGCGTCGGCACTAGCCGAACAGCACCCGCGACAGCTTGCGCCGGGTGGCGACCGACCACGGATCCTCGATCCCGACCGCTTCGAACATCTTGACCAGCCGCGCGCGCGCGGCGCCCTCGTTCCATTCGCGATCGGCGCGGATCATCGCCAGCAGCGTGTCGGCCGCCGCGTCGCGCTCGCCGGCGGCGAAGGCTGCCTCGGCAAACGCCATCTGCGCGTCCATGTCCGCCGGCCGCTCGGCCGCCGCGGCGCGCAGCGCCTGCAGCGCGTGATCGTCGACCTTGTCGCCGGCGAGCTCGAGCGCGGCCAGCGCGGCCTTGACCGCCGGATCGGCGGCGAGCTTCTCGTCGAGGCCGGCCGCGTGGGCGCGCGCCTCGTCCGCCCAGCCGGCGGCGAGCAGCGCCCGCAGCAGCCCGGCATGCGCGGGCGCGCTGTCGGGCGCCATCTCGACCACCTGCGCGAAGATCCCCGCCGCCCGCTCGCCGTCGCCTTCGGCCAGGATGTCCTCCCCCATCGCGACGAACTGCGCGACGTCGGGCCCCGCGGGCTCGCCGCCGCCGATCGGCAGCTGCGCGAGCAACTGGTCGAGCAGCGCCTTGAGCTGCGATTCGCTGCGCGCATTGGTCAGGTCGGCCACCGGCTGGCCCTGGAACATCGCGTAGACGGTGGGGATCGAGCGCACCTGGAATTGCGCGGCGATGAACTGCTCCTCGTCGACGTTGATCTTGGCCAGCACCACACCCTTGTCGGCATATTCGGCGGCGACTTTCTCCAGCACCGGGGTGAGCGCCCTGCACGGCCCGCACCACTCGGCCCAGAAATCG
>JBGSBH010000084.1:0-9002 GCA_041730635.1 Cypionkella sp. | reverse complement strand
ATCACCCCGCTCTCGAGCCGGATCGCTTCCTCGCCGACCACATAGGTCGTGCGCCACCATTTGAGGAACGCGCCGATCCCCCCGATCGCCAGCGCAAGCACGACGAAGGCCGGGATGAAGCCCAGCCCGAACATCTCGTCGCGCAGTCCGTAGGCCCCCGCGGCGGCGGGGAGCAGGGTCTTGCGGATGTCGCTCGCCGCGCCGACCAGCACCCCCAGCGGGGCGGTGCGGCGGGGGCCTTCGCCGCCCGGTCCGGTCACAGCAGCTCGCGCTTTATGTGCGCGGCGATCGTCTCGCGCATCGCTTCCGCCTCGGCGGCGGCGAGCCCGGGCAGGGACACGCTCGCGTTGTGCGTGCCGGCGGTGTGCACGGTCAGCGTGGCGAGCCCGAGCCCGCGCTCGAGCGCGCCCTGGTCGATGTCGATGTGCTGCACCCGGCCCAGCGGCACCACCGTGTCCGAGCGGAACCACAGCCCGCGCACCACCCGCAGCCGGTCGGCGGCGAGATCGTACCCGCGCGCGGCGTGGCGGCGCAGCGGGACGCGGGCGATCGCCAGCGCCGCGAGCACCAGCACCGGACCGATCAGGACGCCGCCCGGCAGCCGGTCGGCCGCCCCTTCGAGCACCAGCGCGCCGATCGCGAACGGCACCGCCGCGATCGCCGTGCGCAAGCGCAGCAGCGTGATGTAGTTCGGATGCAGCGGGGTCAGCCCGCGCTCTTCGTTACCGTCGGCGATGGGGCTCGGGGCCTCGGTCATGGTGCGTTACATGACTAATACGCCGCCGGCTGGCAAGAGCGCGCTCGGCGATGGTGCTGCTGGAGAGGATTGAACTCTCGGCCTCACCCTTACCAAGGGTGTGCTCTACCACTGAGCTACAGCAGCCTGACCATCGGAGGACCCCGCAAAGTATTACCTTGTGGGAAACCCCATCGGAGCGATCCCGCGCCGGCTGGCTGCCGGTCGGGGAGCCGGCGCGCCTTACCGCGCGCCCCCGCCTTGTCAAGCGGCGAGGGGCCCGGCAAGAGCGCCGGAGATGCCCGACGACAAGCTCACCCGCGAGGAGCGGCTGGCGGCCAAGCTGCGCGAGAACCTGCGCCGGCGCAAGGCGCAGGCGCGCGAGCTGGGGAGCGACAAGCCCGCGCTTTCCAAAGGCGACCTCGAAGGCTAGGGCCGGGCGCTCTCCGGCAGCAGGAGCTTCAAGCGTTGGCCACTCTCGTCCTCGTCCGTCACGGCCAGTCGCAGTGGAATCTCGAGAACCGCTTCACCGGCTGGTGGGACGTCGACCTTACCGAGCAGGGAGTGGCCGAGGCCTCCGCGGCGGGCGCGCTGCTGGCCGAGAAGGGGCTGCTGCCGACGGTCGCCTTCACCTCGCTGCAGACCCGCGCGATCAAGACGCTGCACCTGGCGCTAGAGGCATGCGGCCGGCTGTGGATCCCCGAGACCAAGGACTGGCGGCTGAACGAGCGGCACTACGGCGGGCTCACCGGATTGGACAAGCAGGAGACCCGCGAGCGTCACGGCGACGAGCAGGTGCACGTCTGGCGCCGCAGCTTCGACGTGCCGCCGCCCGAGCTTGCCGAAGGCAGCGCGTTCGATCTCGCGGGCGATCCGCGCTACGCCGGGGTCGCGGTGCCGCGAGCCGAGAGCCTCAAGCTGACCATCGAGCGCGTGCTGCCCTATTACGAGAGCGCGATCGCGCCGCAGCTCGCCGCCGGGCACACGGTGCTGGTCGCCGCGCACGGCAACAGCTTGCGCGCGCTGGTCAAGCATCTGTCGGGGATCTCGGACGCGGACATCACCGGCCTCGAGATTCCCACCGGGCAGCCGATCGTCTACCGGTTCGACGACGGCGCGACCCCGGGCGAGCGGTACTACCTCAGGGACGCATAGCGCATGGCCGACGTCGCCCCGAAGGTCGCGATCGTGATGGGCAGCCAGTCCGACTGGAGCACGATGCGCCGCGCCGCCGAGGTGCTGGGCGAGCTGGGGGTCGGCTACGATGCGAAGATCGTCTCGGCGCACCGCACGCCCGACCGGCTGCACGCGTTCGGCAAGGGCGCGCACGCGGCCGGCTTCGAGGTGATCGTCGCCGGCGCCGGCGGGGCGGCGCACCTGCCGGGCATGCTCGCCGCGCTCACCCACCTGCCGGTGCTCGGGGTGCCGGTCGAATCGAAAGCGCTGAAGGGGATCGATAGCCTGCTGTCGATCGTCCAGATGCCTGCCGGGGTGCCCACCGGCACGCTGGCGATCGGCGAGGCGGGGGCGGTCAACGCCGGGTTGCTCGCCGCGGCGATTCTCGCGCTCGGCGACCCCGAGCTGTCGCAGCGGCTGCAGGACTGGCGCGCCGCGCGCACCGCCGCGGTGGGCGAAGCGCCCGAAGACCGATGATCGCGCCGGGGGGGACCATCGGCATCCTCGGCGGCGGCCAGCTCGGCCGGATGCTGGCGATGGCGGCCGCGCAGCTCGGGCTTCGCGCCCACGTGTTCACGCCCGAGCGCGACAGCGTCGCCGCCGAGGTCGCCGTGGAGGCCACGATCGCGCCGTGGAGCGACGCTGCGGCTATGGCCCGCTTCGCCGCCGCCTGCGACGCGGTCACCTTCGAATTCGAGAACGTGCCCGCCGCGCCGCTCGCGCCGCTGGGGGCAAAGCTGCGCCCGGGCCTGCGCGCGCTCGAAATCGCGCAGGACCGGCTGAAGGAGAAGCGCTTCGCCGAAGAGCACGGCGGGCGCGCGGCGCCGTTCGCCGCGGTCGAGTCGGCCGAGGATCTCGCCCGCGCGGTCGAGCGGATCGGGGTGCCGGGGATCCTCAAGACCGCCCGCGACGGCTACGACGGCAAGGGCCAATGGCGGATCGACACCGCGCGCGATGCGGAAGCGATCCGCCTGCCGCAGGCGCCGTGCGTCTACGAAGGCCGGGTGCGCTTCGCCGCCGAGTTCTCGGTCATCCTTGCGCGCGGGGCCGACGGCGCGGTGCGCTTCTGGGACAGCCCCGAGAACCGGCACGAGGGCGGCATCCTGGTGCACTCGCGCTGGCCGGCGGGCGCGGCGGTCGCGGACCAGGTCGAGCCGGCGCGCACGCTCGCCCGGCGGATCGCCGACGCGCTCGGCTACGTCGGTGTGCTGGGTTGCGAATTCTTCGCCACCGAACACGGCCCGGTGTTCAACGAGATGGCGCCGCGGGTGCACAATTCGGGCCACTGGACGATCGAGGGCGCGGCGACCAGCCAGTTCGAGAACCATGTCCGCGCGGTCGCCGGGCTGCCGCTGGGGGACACCGCGACCGTGGCCGGCCGGGTGGAGATGGACAACCTCATCGGCGAGGTGGCGTCCGCCTACGAAGTGCTGGCCGATCCCGCCGCGCACCTTCACCTCTACGGCAAGCGCGAGGCGCGCGAGGGGCGCAAGATGGGCCACGTGACGCGGACATGGCCAGGGGAATGAGCCGCGCGGTGACCGCGATCCTCGCGCGCGCGGCGAACGGCGCGATCGGCCGCGACGGCGCGCTGCCGTGGCGCATTCCGGCCGACCTCAGGCGCTTCAAGGCGCTGACGATGGGCAGGCCGATGATCATGGGCCGCAAGACCTTCGATAGCCTGCCGGGGCTGCTTCCCGGCCGCCGGCACATCGTGCTGACGCGCGATCCGGCCTGGCGGGCCCACGGGGCCGAGGGCGCCACCAGTGCGGAGCGAGCGCTCGATCTCGCCGTTGCCGGCGACGTGGCGGTGATCGGCGGGGCCGAAATCTACCGCTTGCTGCGCCCGCACATCACCCGGATCGAGCTCACCGAGGTGCATGCGGACGTCCCCGGCGACACTTTCGTCGAACCGTTCTGGCAGGGCTGGCGCGAAGCGGCGCGCGAGGACCATCCCGGCGAGGGCGATACGCCCGCGTTCTCGTTCGTCACGCTGGAGCGCGCGGAGTGAGGAAGCTCGGCTTCGCGCTGGCGATCGTGCTGCTGGCAGGCATCGTCGGCTTCTTCGCGCTCGGGCCCGGGATGGTCGAGCGGTCGATGAACAGGATCGACGGCCGGCCGCTGATCCCCGTCTCGGACGAGGCCCGTGCGCTGCACGCGACGCTGACGATCGTCGACCTCCATTCCGACACGCTGATGTGGCAGCGCAGCCTGCTGTCGGACGATCTCCGCGGCCACATGGACCTCGGCCGGCTCGAGGCGGGCAACGTCGCGCTGCAGGTGTTGTCGAGCGTCACCAAGACGCCGAAGGGCCAGAACTACGACGCCAACAGCGCCGAGAGCGACAACATCACCCCGCTGGTGATTGCGCAGTTGCAGCCGGTGCGGACCTGGGGCTCGCTGCTCGAGCGTTCGCTGTGGCATGCCGAGAAGCTCGACCGCGCGGTAGGCAAAGCGGGTGGGCGGCTGCACCGGGTGAACCAGCCGGCGGACCTCGGCCGGCCGGGCGTCGGTGCGTTGCTCAGCATCGAGGGGCTGCAGAATCTCGAGGGCGATCTTGCCAACCTCGACCGGCTCCACGCCGCCGGCTTCCGCATGGCCGGGTTGACGCACTTCTTCGACAACGACCTCGCCGGATCGATGCACGGGCTGAAGAAGGGCGGACTGACTCCCAAGGGGCGCGCGGCGGTCCGGCGGATGGAAGACCTCGGCATGATCGTCGACATCGCCCACTGCAGCCACGCCTGCGTCGCCGACATCCTCCGCATCGCGCGGCGCCCGGTGGTCTCGAGCCACGGCGGGGTGCAGGCGACCTGCCAGGTCAACCGCAACCTGTCGGACGACGAGATCCGCGGGGTCGCCCGTACCGGCGGGGTGATCGGCATCGGCTACTGGGACGCGGCGATCTGCGGCACCTCTCCGCGCGACGCGGCCCGCGCGATGCGCCACGTGCGCGACCTCGTGGGCATCGACCACGTGGCGCTGGGCAGCGACTACGACGGGGCGACCACGGTGCGGTTCGACACCGGCCAGCTCGCGCAAGTGACCCAGGCGCTGCTCGACGAGGGGTTCAGCGAAAGCGAGGTGCGCCAGGCGATGGGGCTCAATGCGCTGCGGGTGATCCGGGCGGGTATCCTCCCCCACCGGGGGAGGGGGACCACCCGACGGGTGGTGGAGGGGAGGTGCGTCGGGCGCCGCGTCCAGAGGAAAGTCCCCTCCACCAGCCTGCGGCCGGTCCCCCTCCCCGTTCCGGGGAGGATTTACGGATGAGGTGGCTCGACCACCGCAATCCCGTGCCCGAGGGCCTGCGCGGGGCGATCGTCGCCCTGGGCAATTTCGACGGCTTCCATCTCGGCCACCAGGCGGTGGCGGGGGAAGCGATCGCCTGGGCGCGGGCCGAAGGCCGGCCGAGCGTGATCGCCACCTTCGATCCGCACCCGGTGCGCTACTTCAAACCCGATGCAGCACCGTTCCGGCTGACTACGCTCGAGCAGCGACATGAGCTCTACACCGCCGCCGGGGCGACCGCGATGCTGGTGTTTCATTTCGACCGCGCGCTGGCCGAGACCACCGCCGAGGACTTCGTGCGCGTTCTGCTGCGCGAGCGGATCGGCGCCGCGGGGGTGGTAACGGGCGAGGACTTCACCTTCGGGCGGGGGCGCGGCGGCAACCGCGCGGTGCTCGAAGCGCTGGGGCGCGAGGTCGGGATCGAGGCGCGCGCCGTCCCCCCGGTGATGGACGGCGGCGCGCCGGTTTCCTCCAGCCGCATCCGCGCCGCGCTGCAGGCCGGCGACTGCGATACCGCGACGCGGCTGCTTACGCGGCCGTTCGCGGTCCGCGGCGTCGTCCAGCACGGCGACAAGCGCGGGCGCGAGATCGGCTATCCCACGGCCAATCTCGGCCTCGAGAACTACCTTCGCCCGCGCTACGGCATCTACGCGGTGACCGGCCGGCTGCTGGCGAGCGGCGAGGTGCTGCGGGGCGCCGCCAACATCGGTGTGCGCCCGCAGTTCGACCCGCCCAAGGAGTTGCTCGAGCCCTACTTCTTCGATTTCGCCGGCGACCTCTACGGGCAGGAGATCGAGGTGGCGTTCCACCGCTTCCTGCGGCCCGAGGCGAAATTCGACAGCCTCGACGCGCTGACCGCGCAGATGGCGCGCGACTGCGACGAGGCGCGGCGAGTGCTCGCGTTGGCAGTTTGATTTCACGCGAAGACGCGAAGAAGTCGCGCTCGCGGCGCAGCCGCGTTTAAATGGGGGCCTGAGCGGCGAGTGCGCCCGCTGGGAATTCGAGTGGCTGCAGCGCTTGGCGCAACCTCTTCGCGCCTTCGCGTGAACCAAAACTTCCCTATGTGCCCGCCCCTCGCTAAGGCCCCGCGCGCCATGAGCGACGCTCCCGACAGCAAACGCGACTATCGCGACACCGTCTTCCTGCCGAAGACCGACTTTCCGATGAAGGCCGGCCTGCCGCAGAAGGAGCCGGCGATTGCGGCGAAGTGGGAGGCCGAGAAGCTCTACGAGCGGTTGCGCGATGCGCGCCGCGGCCGGCCGAAGTTCATGTACCACGACGGCCCGCCCTACGCGAACGGCGACATGCACATCGGCCATGCGCTGAACCACACGATCAAGGACATGGTCTGCCGCACGCAGAACCTGCTTGGGCGTGACGCGCCCTACGTGCCCGGGTGGGACTGCCACGGGCTGCCGATCGAGTGGAAGGTCGAGGAGCAGTACCGCAAGGCCAAGCGCGACAAGGACCAGGTCACGCTGCTCGAATTCCGCGCCGAATGCCGCGCCTACGCCCAGCATTGGGTCGACGTGCAGCGCGGGCAGCTGAAGCGCCTCGGGGTGATGGCGGACTGGGACAACCCCTACCTGACGATGCAGCCCGAGAGCGAGGCGATCATCGTCGAGGAGCTGCTGAAGCTCGCCCGCTCGGGCCAGCTCTACCGCGGGGCCAAGCCGGTGATGTGGTCCCCGGTCGAAAAGACCGCGCTCGCCGAGGCCGAGGTCGAATACGAAGACGTCGTCTCGACCCAGATCGACGTGGCGTTCGAGATTGTCGAGAGCCCGATTGCCGAGCTGGTCGGCGCGCACGCGGTGATCTGGACGACCACGCCGTGGACAATCCCGGTCAACCAGGCGATCGCCTATGGGCCGGACGTGGATTACATCCTCTTCTACGAGGGAGGGGGCACAGGCCGACATTACCTAATCGCCGAAAGTCTTCTCGAACATTTTGAAGTCAGGACAGGCATGATTTCTGGTCCTGATACGTACGCTGATCCGGCGGATGGAGATCATCCGGCGACGGCATACGGAGCACGATTCAAAGGCTCGGACCTATCCGGCACCGTCGCCCGTCACCCCATGCACCACCTCGGCGGGTTCTTCGCCGAGCCGCGGCCCTTCCTGCCGGGCGACTTCGTCACCACCGACACCGGTACCGGGCTGGTCCACATGGCGCCCGACCACGGCGAAGACGATTTCGAGCTGTGCAAGGCCTATGGCCTGAACCCGAAGTTCGCGATCGAGGGCGACGGCAAATACCGCGCCGACTGGGGCTGGCTCGGCGGGCAAGGCTCGGTGATCAATCCCAAGTTCAACGCGCCCGACGGGCCGATCTGCTCCGACTTGCGCGAAGCCGGCGCGCTGCTCGCGGCGAGCGCGGATTACCAGCATTCCTACCCGCACTCGTGGCGCTCGAAAGCCAAGGTGATCTTCCGCTGCACGCCCCAGTGGTTCGTGCCGATGGACAAGCCGCTCGCCCCCTCCGACCTTCGCTTCGCTCAGGCCACCTCCCCCAGCGGGGGAGATCCTGGGGACGCAGATACTCCCCCTCTGGGGGAGGTGGCAGCCGCGCCAGCGGCTGACGGAGGGGGAGCGACACTCCGCCAGACCGCCCTCGCTGAGATCGAGCGCGTAAAATTCACCCCCGACAAGGGCCGCAACCGGATCGGCGCGATGGTGGCGCAGCGGCCCGACTGGGTGCTCTCGCGCCAGCGCGCGTGGGGCGTGCCGATCACGCTGTTCGTCCACCGCGCGACCGGGGAATACCTGGTCGACGAGGCGGTCAACGCCCGCATCGTCGCCGCGGTGCGCGAACAGGGAATTGACGCCTGGACTCCCGACACGGCGCACCGCTTCCTGGGCGACGACTACGACCCGGCCGAATGGGAGCCGGTGCCCGACATCCTCGACGTGTGGTTCGACAGCGGGACCAGCCACGCCTATGTGCTCGAGAGCGGGCGCTGGCCGGACCTCTCCTGGCCGGCGGATATCTACGTCGAGGGATCGGACCAGCACCGCGGCTGGTTCCAGTCCTCGCTGCTGCATTCCTGCGCCACCCGCGGCCGCGCGCCCTACGACCAGATCCTCACCCACGGCTTCACGATGGATGCCAAGGGGCTGAAGATGTCGAAGTCCTTGGGCAACACCGTCGATCCGCTGAAGGTGATGGAGACCTACGGCGCGGACATCATCCGGCTGTGGGCGCTGTCGGTCGACTTCACCGAGGACCACCGCATCGGCGACGAGATTTTGAAGGGCGTCGCCGACCAGTACCGCAAGCTGCGCAACACCTTCCGCTACCTGCTCGGCGCGCTCGATGGGTTCGCGGAGAGCGAGCGGCTGGGGCCCGAGGAAATGCCCGAGCTCGAGCGCTACGTCCTCGCGCTGCTCGGCGATGTCGACGGCACGCTGCGGGCGGCGGTCGAGAGCTACGACTTCAACACCTACGTCCGCACGCTGATCGACTTCTGCAACGAGGATCTCAGCGCGTTCTACTTCGACATCCGCAAGGACTGCCTCTATTGCGACGCGCCTGCGGATCCCAAGCGGCGCGCGTACCGCACCGTGCTCGATACGCTGTTCCACGCGCTCGTCCGCTGGGCCGCGCCGGTGATCGTGTTCACCGCGGAGGAAGTGTGGGGGACGCGCTATCCCGGGGGCGGTAGTGTGCATCTGCTACGCCAATACTCGGTCGTTGCACCTGCTCCACCAAGGCCTCTATCCAGTCAGGAGTCATCACCTCTAGTTTACTATTCAAAAACAGCAAATAGGCTGTTTCGGATTGAGTAACGGCGTAATTT
>JBGSBH010000083.1:0-9042 GCA_041730635.1 Cypionkella sp. | reverse complement strand
ATCGACCTGGCCACCGCCGAAGTTGGCGGCGTAGATGCCTTTCTTGACTGAGGCGATGATCTCCTGAGGGTCGTGCTCGCCGGCCAGCATCATGGTGTTGGTCATGCGCGGCAGCGGCAGGTGGGCGAAGGATTCGCGCCGCCCGTTGCCGGTCGGCGCCACCCCCGTCAGCCGCGCGTTCAGGCTGTCCTGCATGTAGCCCTTGAGGATGCCGTCCTCGATCAGCACGGTCTCCTGCGTCGGGGTGCCCTCGTCGTCGATCGACAGCGAGCCGCGGCGGTTCGCGATGCTGCCGTCGTCGACCACGGTCACCCCGGGCGCGGCGACGCGGGTGCCGATCCGGCCCGAGAAGGCGCTGGTGCCCTTGCGGTTGAAATCGCCCTCGAGCCCGTGGCCGACCGCCTCGTGCAGCAGCACACCGGGCCAGCCGGGGCCGAGCAGCACGGTCATCTCGCCCGCGGGTGCGGCGACGCTGTCGAGGTTCACCAGCGCCTGGTTCACCGCCTCGTCGACCGCCCGGCGCCAGCGCGCCTCGTCGAACAGCTCGTCGTAGAGGTAGCGGCCGCCGAAACCGAAGCTGCCGGTCTCGCGCCGGCCGTTCGCCTCGGCGACGACCGAGACGTTGAGCCGCACCAGCGGGCGGATGTCGCGCGCGACGAACCCGTCGGGGCGGACGATCTCGATCGCGCTCCAGCTTCCCGCGAGCGTGGCGGTCGCCTGGACGATCCGCGGATCGCGCGCGCGGGCGGCGGCGTCGATCGCCTCGAGCAGCGCGATCTTGCGTTCGAGCGGCACCCCGTCGAGCGGGCTGGCGTCGGTGTAGAGGTAGCGGTTGGAACGCGGCGGCGGCGCGGCGAGCGGGGCTTCGGCCGGATCGAGCAGCCGCAGCGTCCCCCCCGCGCGGCGGATCGCGCCGGCGCTGATCTCGCTCGCGTGCGCGAAGCCGGTCGTCTCGCCCGACACCCCGCGCAGGCCGAACCCCGCGTCGCGCGAATAATCGCAGGTCTTGAGCCGCCCGTCGTCGAACACGAAGCTCTCGCTGGCGATGAACTGGAGGTAGAGCTCGCCGTCTTCGCACCGGGCGAGCGTTTGGGCGGCGAGCGCCTTGGCCTCCTCGGGTTCGAGCTGGCCGGAGGCGTAGAGCAGCGCGTGGGGATCGGCGGTCATGCCGGCTAGATAGGGAGCTCCCAGCACCAAGTCACCCGGCTCACTTCGTCATTGCGAGCCTAGCGTAAGCGGAGCTGGCCAACGGCCAACCAATCCACCTCCAGAGCTGATTGCCGCGCAACCTGCGGTTGCTCGCAATGACGAAAGAGGGGCTAAGGCGCGGCGCCGCTGGCGATGTCGGGCAGGGCCGCCTGGTCGGCCCCGTCGGCCGGGCCGCCGGCGAGCACGAAGCGCCGGTCGCAGTAGCCGCAGTCGACATAGCCGTGCTCGTCGATCTCGAGCCACACGCGCGGATGGCCGAGCGCGCTCGGGGCGAAGCCGGGGCCGGGGCGGATCGCCTCCGCCCCGTCGCAGGCGACGCGGCGGTCGCTCACCATGGTCACTTCGGGCGGCGGGATGCTCATCGAGACGCGCGGTTACCGATATTGCGGGCGACGTGCAACGGCCCTACGTGCCGCGCGCATGAGCACGCCCCCTGCGATCCGGATCGACAACCTCGTCAAGCGCTATGCGGGGGTGAAGGGCGAGGAAGGCAAGCTCGCCCTGAAAGGGGTCAGCTTCGAGGTCCCGCAAGGGCAGATCTTCGGGCTGCTCGGCCCCAACGGCGCGGGCAAGTCGACGATCATCAACATCCTCGCGGGCCTCGTGATGAAGACCAGCGGCAGCGCCGAAATCTGGGGCTTCGACATCGACGCCCACCCGCGCAATGCCAAGCGATCGATCGGCATCGTCCCGCAGGAGATCGTGTTCGATCCGTTCTTCACCCCGTTCGAGGTGCTAGAGAATCAGGCGGGCTTCTACGGCGTGCCCAAGGCCGAGCGCCGCTCCGACGCGCTCCTGGAAGCAGTGCACCTCGCCGACAAGCGCGATGCCTATGCCCGCACGCTGTCGGGGGGCATGAAGCGGCGGCTGCTGGTGGCGAAGGCCATGGTCCATAGCCCGCCGATCCTGGTGCTCGACGAGCCGACCGCGGGGGTCGATGTCGAGCTCAGGCGGCAGTTGTGGGAACTGGTCACGCGCCTCAACCGCGAGGGGGTGACGGTGGTGCTCACTACCCACTACCTCGAGGAAGCCGAGCAGCTCTGCGACCGGATCGCGATCATCAACCACGGCGAGCTGATCGCCGACAAGCCGACCCGCGAGCTGGTCGGGATGATGGGCGAGAAGGTGGTCGAGATCACCGTCGACCGCGACCTCGCCGCGCCGCCGGTCCACGCCGCCTTCAAGAAGAGCGAGAAGAAGGGCGAGCGCACGGTGGCGATCACTTACGACAAGGATGCGATCACCGCCGGCCAGGTGCTCGGCCTGGTGCAGGACCAGGGGTTCGTGATCGCTGACGTTACGACCCGCGAGGCCGCGCTCGAGGACGTGTTCGTCAGCCTGACGAGCGCCCCCTAGCCGAGCATCCGGTCGCCCAGCCCGGCGTCGCGCACCGATTGCACCGTCCAGTGGTGCGGCAGGATCTCCTCGAGCGGCGTCGCGCAATGCCGGCAGCGGCTGACCGAGCCGCCGTGGATGCGGCGCACCGCGCTCGGATCGACCCGGTGCCGACCCAGCGCGCACGCGAAATGCGCAAGTTTCATACGATGTACGACCCTTCCCGTCCTCGACCCCCGTCGCGCCTTTCCGGCTAGCGCGCGGCGCGCGGGCGCGAAAGACGGCAGGCGTCCAAGCGTTCATTTATTGCTGTATGTTGATGAAACCGCGCGCCCTTGCGGGTGACCGAGCGCGCGGGCATGAGGCGCGAATGCCCCTCGCCCGGCCTGTCTCGCTGCTCGCCACCGCGCTCGCGCTCGCCGGCTGCGCGACGTCCGTTCCGGCCGTCGCCCGCGGCGGACCGGCGCTCGACGAGGAGATCGTTTTCGCCGATCCCGCCACCTGCCGGCTCTCTCCCGCGAGCGAGCGGCTGATCGGCGGCTTCGTGCGCAACAACCTCGACACCCTGAGCGAGGACTGGATCCGCCCCGGCACCGTCCCGGCGCAGCTGCAGGACCGGCTGGGCCCGATCGCGGTGATCCGCAACGAGGGCTGGCTGACCGTGCGGACCGAGGCGCGCGCGACGCTGTGGGGCCTGCCGCTCACCGCCATCGAACACGAGATTCCCGACGGGGGCGATCCCGGCGGGCTGACGTTCGAATTCGCCGCGCCGCCCCGGGCGGTCGAGCGAGCGGCGCGGGCCCGCGGCCTTCCGGCGCGCGCCGGCAAGGACGTGCCGCTGACCCCGCCCGACGCGCTGGTGCCGACGATCAGCCTGCACCGGATCGACGGCGGCGGTTCGGCGCTCACTTGCGGTTACGCGTGACCGCGCACGACGTCATCGTCATCGGCTCGGGCGCCGCCGGCCTCACCGCGGCGCTGGCGCTGGCCGAGACCCGCCGCGTGCTGGTGCTCGCCAAGGGGACGCTCACCGGCGGCAGCACCGCCTGGGCGCAAGGCGGGATCGCCGCGGTGCTCGACGCGGGCGACACCTTCGAGGATCACATCCGCGATACGATGATCGCCGGGGCCGGGCTCAACCGGCGGGAGACCGTCGAGCACGTGATCGAACACGCCCCGGCGGCGATCGAGCGGCTGATCGCGCTGGGCGTGCCGTTCAACCAGGAAACCGGCGCGCTGCACCTGACCCGCGAGGGCGGCCACAGCCACCGCCGGATCGTCCACGTCAACGACGCGACCGGCTGGGCGGTGCAGGAAGCGCTGGTGAGGGCCGCGCAGGCGCACGCCAACATCACCCTGCTGCCCGGCCGCGCGTGCATCGACCTCATCACCGGGCGCAACGCGGCGCGCTTCTCGGGCTCGGGCCGGGTGTGGGGCGTCTACGCGCTCGACGAGGCGAGCGGCACGGTCGAGGCGCACGTCGCCCGCGCGACGATCCTCGCGACCGGCGACGGGATCGCGATGGCCTGGCGGGCGGGCGCGCGCGTCTCCAACATGGAGATGATGCAGTTCCACCCGACCTGCCTCTATCACCTCGAGACCAAGAACTTCCTCATCACCGAGGCGGTGCGCGGCGAGGGCGGCATCCTCAAGCATCCCGAGACCGGGCACCGCTACATGCCCGACTACGATCCGCGCGCCGAGCTCGCCCCGCGCGACATCGTCGCCCGCGCGAACGACGACCAGATCAAGCGCTACGGACTCGACTACGTCCATCTCGACATCAGCCATCAACCGGCGGAGTTCGTCCGGACGCATTTCCCGACGATCCACGACAAGCTGCTCGGCCTCGGCATCGACATGACCAGGCAGCCGATCCCGGTGGTCCCGGCGCAGCACTACACCTGCGGCGGGGTGCTGATCGACCTCGCCGCGCGGACCGACCTGCCGGGCCTGTGGGCCGCGGGCGAGTGCACCGAAAGCGGGCTCCACGGCGCGAACCGGCTGGCGTCCAACTCGCTGCTCGAATGCTTCGTGTTCGGCGACGCGGCGGCGAGCGACATCCGGGAGTGCTGGGACGATCTCGACGAACCGCCGGCGATCCGCGAGTGGGACGAGAGCCGGGTGACCGATTCCGACGAGGAAGTGGTCATCAAGCAGAACTGGACCGAGATCCGCCGGATGATGTGGAACTACGTCGGCATCGTGCGCACGACCAAGCGCCTCGAACGCGCGCGCAACCGGATCGAGCTGCTCGGCCAGGAGATCGAGGATTACTACGGCAGCTTCCGGGTCACCACCGACCTCATCGAGCTCCGGAACCTCCACCAGTGCGCCGACCTCATCGTCCGCAGCGCGCTGAAGCGCCACGAGAGCCGGGGCTTGCACTTCCCGCTCGATTATCCGGAGACAGACCCGGTCGCGCGCGATACCGTTCTCGTTCCATGATGGGGGCCCGATGAGCCAGATCACCGCCAACGGCATCGCCATCGAATACGACGAGCATGGCGATCCCGCCGCGCCGCCGATCCTGCTGGTGATGGGCCTCGGCGCGCAGATGACGTTGTGGCCGCAGGAATTGGTCGAGGCGCTGGCCGCTCGCGGCTTCCGGGTGATCCGCTACGACAACCGCGACATCGGCCTCTCCCACAAGTTCGAGGGCGCGAAGGCGCCCGGAATGCTGCGGCTGATGCTGTCGGCGCGGTTCGGATTGAAGCCGCGGGTGCCCTACACCCTCGCCGACATGGCGGCCGACGGCATCGGTCTGCTCGATGCGCTGGGGATCGACCAGGCGCACGTGGTCGGCGCGAGCATGGGCGGGATGATAGCGCAGCACATGGCCTTCAGTCACCCCGAGCGAGTGCTGAGCCTGACCTCGATCATGTCGACCACCGGCAACCGCAAGCTGCCGCCGGCCGATCGCGAGGCGATCGCCGCGCTCACCAGGCGCCCGCAATCGACCGACGAGGAAGTGCTGGTCGAGCACGGGCTCAAGGTCGCCCGCGCGATCGGCAGCCCGGCTTACCGACCCGACGAGGAACGGCTGCGCGAGCGCACCCGCGCGCTGATCAAGCGTAGCTTCTATCCGGCCGGGATGCCGCGCCAGTTCGCCGCGATCATCGCCGACGGCGACCGGCGCGAGCGGCTGCGCAGCGTCACCGCGCCGACGCTGGTGATCCACGGAGAGGCGGACCCCCTGGTCCCGCTGGCGGGCGGCGAGGATACCGCGAGGAGCATCGCCGGCGCCCGGCTCAAGACTCTTCCCGGCATGGGCCACGACCTGCCGCTGGAGTTGGTCGACGAGATCGCCGACGCGATCGCCGGGCATGCCCGCGCGGCGAGCCCCGCGCCCGCCTAGAGCACGCCGGCGACGAGCCCGCGCTCGACCGCCTCGTCGGCACAGACGTACCAGTTGTGAAGCGCCTTCTCGAGCAGCTCGTCCATCGACACCCGGCTACCTTCGACGAGCCGCGCGAAATTCGCCTCCTCGAGCTCGATCCCGGTTTCGAGCTGGGCGATCATCGATTTGAGCTTGGGCAAGTGCGCCCGGATCGGCCCGTCGAGCTCGATCGTCTGCTGCAACTGCCGGCAGTGAATCAGCAGCGTCGCATCCCGCGTCAGATAGCGGTCCTCGCGCGGAAAGCCGGCCATGAACGTGCAGCCGGCCGAATAGACCACCGTCTTGCCGACGAACACCAGCCGGCGCCCGGGCATCCGCTGGCGCGCGGCCTCGACCTCGACGATCATCCGCCGCGCCATTTCCGGATCGCCAGCGAGGGTGGTCATGTCGATCGTCAGCGGGCCCGATCCAGCGGGCGGATCGCTCAACTGCTCGCGTAGCTTGCAAGCCATCGCCTCGTCGACCGGGCCGATCAGCGAAATGTCCGCCACGGTCGCGGCGTCGGGTCGGCGCTTGTTCGGATCGTCTCGTGCCATCGCTTTCCCACCTTCGATTGGAGCCGAGTGCGGATTCAAGCCAGCCCGCCGGCCATGGTTCCGCGATTAACCTCGGTTGCTCCCCCGGGGCGGTCCCAGCCGCGATTATTTTTCAACCGTTCGATTTTCCCTCTTGCGCGTGCGGCGGGCGGTGGAATTTCCGCGCGTCGCTGCGCCGCACAAGCAGCGCGCGGCCCCTCCGCAGCCGCCGTGGGCGGTTAACGGCGCATTGACCCTATTGCGCCCGAGTCCCGGCTGATTCACAATCGGTAGTGGTTGGGGCCCGGTAGGAAACCACTAGACCTAGTTTCGAGCGCCGCGCGCGACCATATCAGCGGGGCGGTCGAGGCGGTCTGGCGGCGCCCTGTCGGCGGGCCCGGGCGGAGCAACCTGGGGAAAAGTTTTCGCCCGCTCGCCGGCCCGAACTGATAGCTGTGGGGCCTCGGCTCCGAATCGAACGAAGGCGGAACATCGGCGCGGTAACGGCCGGTTGCGCGAGACAAGAACGGACGGGGCACGATGGATTTCAGGACTGGGGACGAAGCGGCCATGGGACTTGGCGAGACGACTGCCGACGCGAGCGCGACCGCCGTCGAAACGGTCGAGACGACGCTTCCCGAGCGCAAGGCGGTGGCGATGGAACAGGCGGACAAGGGCAGCGCGGCGCTGGTCGCCGACATGGCGGCGCAGGCAATGGGCGAGGCGGCGAAGGCCGCCGCGAGGAAGGACGACGACAGCAAAAAAATCGCCGACCGGCGCTTCGCCGTCGTCACCGACCCCGCGCGCGACGCGCTGCTGACCGATTTCGGCAAGGAAACGCTCGACGACCGTTACCTGCTGCCGGGCGAAACCTACCAGGACCTGTTCGCCCGCGTGGCCGATGCCTACGCCGACGACCAGGCGCACGCGCAGCGGCTGTACGACTACATCTCCAGGCTGTGGTTCATGCCGGCGACGCCGGTGCTGTCGAACGGCGGCACCAACCGCGGGCTGCCGATCAGCTGCTACCTCAATTCGGTTTCCGACAGCCTCGAAGGGATCGTCGGCACCTGGAACGAGAACGTCTGGCTGGCCTCGCGCGGCGGCGGCATCGGCACCTATTGGGGCAACGTGCGCGGGATCGGCGAGCCGGTGGGCCTGAACGGCAAGACCAGCGGCATCATCCCGTTCGTGCGGGTGATGGACTCGCTCACGCTGGCGATCAGCCAGGGCTCGCTGCGGCGCGGCTCGGCGGCCTGCTATCTCGACATCTCGCATCCCGAAATCGAGGAATTCCTCGAGATCCGCAAACCTAGCGGAGACTTCAACCGCAAGGCGCTGAACCTCCACCACGGCGTGCTCGTTTCCGACGCGTTCATGGAATGCGTGCGCGCCGGCGGCGAGTGGGCGCTGACCAGCCCCAAGACCGGCGAGGTCCGCGGGAAAGTCGATGCGCGCGCGCTGTTCCAGAAGCTGGTCGAGACCCGCCTCGCGACCGGCGAGCCGTACATCGTGTTCTCCGACACGGTGAACCGGGCGATGCCACGCCATCACCGCGATCTCGGGCTCAAGGTGTCGACCTCGAACCTGTGCAGCGAGATCACCCTGCCGACCGGCATCGACCACCTCGGCAACGACCGCACCGCGGTGTGCTGCCTGTCGTCGTTGAACCTCGAGACGTGGGACGAATGGGAAGGCGACAAGGCCTTCATCGAAGACGTCATGCGCTTCCTCGACAACGTGCTGCAGGACTACATCGACCGCGCTCCCGACGAAATGGCGCGCGCTAAGTACTCCGCCGCGCGCGAGCGCAGCGTCGGCATGGGGGTGATGGGGTTCCACTCGTTCCTGCAGTCGAAGAACATCGGCTTCGAAAGCCCGATGGCGAAAGTGTGGAACCTTAAAATGTTCAAGCACATCGCCGCCAAGGCCGAAGAGGCGAGCATGGTGCTGGCCGAGGAGCGCGGGCCCTGCCCCGACGCCGCCGACGCCGGGGCGATGGAGCGCTTTTCGTGCAAGATGGCGATCGCGCCGACCGCCTCGATTTCGATCATCTGCGGCGGGACCAGCGCCTGCATCGAGCCGATTCCGGCCAACATCTACACCCACAAGACGCTGTCGGGCAGCTTCGTGGTCAAGAACCCGTACCTCGAAAAGCTGCTCGAGAAGAAGGCCAAGAACTCGACCAACGTGTGGAACTCGATCCTCGAGAAGGGCGGCTCTGTCCAGCATCTCGACTTCCTCACGCCCGAGGAGAAGGCGGTCTACAAGACCAGCTTCGAGATCGACCAGCGCTGGCTGCTGGAATTCGCCGCCGACCGCACGCCGTTCATCGACCAGGCGCAAAGCCTCAACCTGTTCATCCCGGCCGATGTCGACAAATGGGACCTGATGATGCTCCACTTCCAGGCGTGGGAGAAGGGCATCAAGTCGCTGTATTACCTGCGCTCGAAGAGCGTGCAGCGCGCGGGCTTCGCGGGCGGGGTCGAGGCCGACAACACGATCGACGCGCCGCAGTTCAACCTCGGCGAGAGCACGGACTATGACGAATGTCTCGCGTGCCAGTGAGGTGGCGGAGCTAGC